>NZ_JBEXOV010000053.1:0-51985 GCF_040611715.1 Streptomyces sp. NPDC006544
ATCAGACCCCCGGGGGGGGCGTGGCAGGGGGCAGGCGGGGCCACCCCCCCCCCCCGCTTCCGCTCAGCAGGCGAACACGTACGCGGACGAGGCTGAAGCGTCCGCCCGCAACGCCCAGGCCTCGGCCGACCAGGCGAAGCAGGCAGCGGCCACCGCCCGGACCGCCGCCCGCTCGGCGAACTACTCCGCCAGCCAGGCACTGAAGTCCGCTCGAAATGCGCGCATATCCGCCGACAGCGCCAAGGAGCAGGCGACTTTGGCCCACACCTCCGCGGTCCAAGCGGGCAGGAGCGCGATTGAGGCGGCCACCGCGGCCAGTGAGGCTCGCCTCGAGGCGAGCATAAAGCGGGGCTTGGAGGACACGGCAACGGCCGAGTTCGAAGCGAACCGGCAGGCGGCCGCCGAGTCCACCAAGACGAACCCGGCCGATACCCCCGAGCACGACACCGTCAAGCTCGGCCTGTCGAAGTCGGAATGGCAGCATTGGTCCCACACCACACATGAGTGGGCCTTCTACACCGGCGTAGGTGCTATCGCGGCCGGTGTCGCCGGTGTGGCCGTCGGCTTCACCCCCCTCGCTCCCGGCGCCCCGGTACTGCTGGCGACAGCAGGAATTCTGAACATTGCCAGCGTGGGCCTCGACCTCGTGAGCGCGTTCTGCGCCGGCATGGGCTACGGATGGACGAGCAATGAGTTCCAGACGTCCGCCGGGCTGGCGGTGTTCAGCCTGCTCTCCTTCGGGTTCGCGAGGAACCTCAAGTACATTCCCGGCGTCTCCCACGCCGTCGGCGAGCTCACCGCATTGGCAGTTGACGGGTGGACCTCGATCCTCAATCGGATGACCGCGCACTGACGGAGGTGTACTGAAACACCTCAGGGGCCGGCGGCAGTGCGCTGCCCGGCCCTTCGGGGGCAGTCAGGCCGCCGGGACCGGGGGGTTCGTGTCCGTACCCCGTGCCGGTCCGCGCCCGTGCGGACTTTCCGTCTGCCGGCCGCTGCGAGCCGGTCCCGGGACCAGGGCCCGGGAGATCGAGACCAGCAGGTCGCGGTCATCCGCCTGCGCGGCGTGCAGCGCGGCCACCGCGTGGCCGCTCCCGTCCGTCGCCGGCGGCGGCGACGTGCGCGTACGGGTGTCGGCCGCCGCCGTGAACATGGCGGCGAACCCGGCGGCAACGGCCTCACGCTCCGGAGTCCCGCCATCCTTCGCCCGCCGGTAGGCCGCCTCGCGCACCTCGTCCGTGCAGTGGGCGCACAGTTCGAGCATCCAGTCGTGGATGGTGGTCATCCGGTAGAGCAGGACCTGCTCGGGTCCGGCGTACCAAGGCGGGCGCAGGAAGACCGCGTTCCTGGGAGTGGACCCGGGCCGGCGTACCAGACGCCACAGGGGCCGCAGGGCGGTGAGGGCGAGGAGCGGGTTCCACACCCGGTCGATCAGCCCGGGCCCATAGGCGGGTACGAGGAGCCCGACACCGATCATCATCCCGCTCGCCGACATGAGGGGTGCCAGGCCGTCGTTCAGCGCGTCCCAGTCCCGGCCCGTCCAGCGGGCGGCGATGGCGGTCAGCTTGAAGGAACCGAAAACGATGTTGCCCAGGGCCGCGACGACCATGACCAGCAGCCCGATCCGCAAGGATCCGTCGACCGCCGTCTTCGGCTCGTGCGCCGTCCTGCGGCGGATGTCGAGAATCCAGTTTCCGCACACGCTGGTCGTGGCCACGCCCGCAGCGACGTACGCGAGCAGGTAGAGCACGAGCATCTCGCGGATGAACGGGGTCGAGGCGTAATACGTGTCGAAGTCCCCCGGACGCTCCACCGGGACATCGCCCAGGGCGAAGAACACCACCAGCGCCACGATGACGACGCAGCAGCCGGCCTTCCATACCCGTACGCGCTGGAGCGTACGGGCGTCCTCCCCCGATCCCCCTCGCCAGTAGTCCAGCAGCACCAGGGATGCGCACGCATAGGCGCTCATGACGCAGTGGACGAGGAGGGCGGAAAGGTTGCTGACGCCGGTGAGCCGGTTGACGGCGGTGACGGTCGGCGCCGAGGAGAGGATGAAGCCCGCGCAGGGCAGGAGCAGCAGAAGGTTCACTGCCCGGACCGCAGGACTGCGCCACCCCCGCAGGAGTGCGGGCAGCTTCGCCAGCACGGCGGCGCCCAGGACGCCGGCGGGAACGTAGTAGTCGGCGCCGTGAGCCATCACCGGTCCCCCAGCGATGCCCAGACGCGGCCGAGCAGATCGTCGGAGGGGGCGCTGCCGCGTCTGCCGAGCAGGAAGGGCTGAAACTTCGCCGCGAGCAGACGGCCGAACCTCTCCGCCCGCCGTTCCTCCGCCACGCTGTATTCGGTGCGCGCCGCGACATCGGTGACGGGGTCGCCGATGGCCCACTGGTCCCGGGGCACGCGGAGGGCCGCCGGGGGCCGGTTGGGGGCCCCGCTGCTGCCGGCGGCGCCGCCCGTTGCACTGCCACGGCCGGCCGCACTGTCGGGCCGGCGGCCTGCCGTACCGTCGGGCTGATCCCCCCGGCGCTCCTTGCGATGCCACAGCTCGTGACCGAGTATCACCATCTGATGTATGGGCAGGGTGTTCTTCTCCACCACGACCACTTCGTGGTCGCCCAGGTCCAGCCAGAGCCCGCTCACCGTGTTCGCTGGGAACGGCTCCAGCATGAGACGGACCTCGCGGCCGCTGCTCTCCGTCAGATAGGCGCAGATCGCCCGGAACAGCTCGTGCGGATCCTGCCCGGCCGGGCGCGACGCCCCCGCGAAAATTTCGTCCCGATGGCGTTTCATCGCGCGCGAAAGGACCACCGCGTCCCACATATCTTCCCCACCCGGACGCATCCTTTGCCGACACCGTTCTTCCAGCCTCGAACGATTTGCGGCACTCGGTCAGTTCATATCACTATCCCAACAGTTCGAGGACCGGTCTGAGGACCGGCCCTCACCGACCGCCTGCCGGACGAGGCGAGTGCTGCGATCGGTGCGATCGGTGCGATCGGTGCGATCGGTGCGATCGGTGCGATAAGGATGGTGCGCGGTGGCGTCGTCGTATCAGGAACCCAAGCTCCGGGGCGGGTTGGTTCCCGGACATACGCGCTCCCGCGGGCTGAGATTGGAACGACACCCCCGCATCCGCGAGAGTAGTCACTCCGCAGGGCTCGGGCAACCACGGCCCGACGCACATCGTCCCTGGCCAGAGGCCATTTGGCCCGGCGGTTGGACGCACGGTCCGCGTATCGGCGACCCCTCAGGGCGCCGCGGAGCGAGCGGCCTGAGGCGGGGGCCGGCTATCCGTGCGCGTCTGCCCGGCCCTCACGGGCACGCTCCTCGCGCGAGCGCCTGGCAACGGATTCGATGAGGGCGATGATGGGCTGTGCGGTGTCCTCGGGTACGTCGGCGAGCGCCCGTGCGGCGTAGTCGACAACTCCGAGAACGGAACCGGGGGACTCTGCGGAGTCGGTCCGCCTGAAGCGCTGAAGGTCCTGCTCCTGGCGGGCCACGGTACGCTGCAGAAGCTCCTTGTGGATCTGCTGGAGCACCCTGTCCAACGCTTGGGCTGGCTCGGCCACGAGGAACTCGATGCCCTCTCCGAAGAAGCCCGCGATTCCCGCCGCGTGATCGAGGTTCGGAGCCTTCTGCGTCCTGATCATCTTGTCCAGCCACTGCGTGCTCGTACCCGCACCCGCAGCGACTTCCGCCAGTGAGTACGTACGACGCTGGCCATCGGGGAATGTGTGCAGTCGTGTGGAGCGCAGGAAGACGATCCGGCCGACCACTCGGCGGTGACGCTCCTCGACGGGATCCGCTTCGCCTCGCTCACCCTGCGGCAACGGCTCACCGCGCAGCAGCGCGTGCACGTCCTCTACGGGCAGCCCCGAGGCGTACGAGAGGCCGCCCTCGCCCTCCACCCGAAGCAAGTCCTCGCGCTCGAGCCCGGTGCGCTCGAGCAGGGAGAGGATGTCCTGGGCGGTCCTGGCGGGATCCGCGGCGTACCTCTCGCTCATGTCTCTTCCCCGGGTCTGTACCTGCCGACAGCGTATGGCCTACTTGAAGATCAAACGATATCGACTGCAACTGGGCCTGAGCAACCGCAGACTACATGCGGTCGCCTGCAGTTGATCACACGCCGCGGCCAAGAGCCCCTGCCCCACGCGGCGGCCCGAGTCCGTGGCCGCTGCGGGAGGCGCGGGCGTAGTGCCTGGGCGTCGTGCCCGGGCGCGGTGCCCCGGGGGCAGACAGGCCGCCCAGCGGTGGGTACGTGTAAAGAACGCGTCAAGAGCCGGCGCGCGGTGTGCCGGGAAGTCTGAGCAGGAGCGCCGCGTCCGGAGGGTCAGAGGTAGGGGCTCCAGCGGCCGAAGCGGGCCAGCAGCGAGCGCCGTCGACCTTTCAGGACGACAAGCGCATCATCCCGGCCTGGGCGGCCGGGATCGCGGTGGCCTCTATCGGCGTCGGCACCGGAATTCGACGCCATGCCCCACGGTGCCGGTGAGGATGTCGCCCTGCTGGCGCTGTCCGTCCCCCTCGCCGACGCGGCGGACGGCCTCACCGCGACCGCCACTGCCCACACCATCGCCCCCGCTGGCGCGATGCCGGAGAGCCGACCGTGACCGACTTCCGTCTCACCGCACAGCGCACCGACGGCGACCTCGCCCTGGCCCACGTCGCCGGATACCTCGACATAGACACGGCCCCCGCCTCCGCGCCCAGGCACTCGCCCTGATCGAACAAGGCCACCGCCACCTGATCCTGGATCTCGGAGCCGTCACCTTCTGCGACTCCTCCGCCTCAACGCCCTGATCGGCATCCTCCGCTGCGCCAAGACCGCCGACGGCACCCTGGTCCTCGCCGCCGTCCCCGACCGCCTTCAGCGGATGCTGGACCTCACCGGCATCAGCGCCCTGCTGCCCGCCCACCCCACCGCCGCCCACGCCCTCGTCGCGCATACCCCCAGCCAAGACAGGGCCACCGCGTAACCTCTACCGCGGTGGCCGCCGGGCAAAGACGGCCACCGCTGTCGTGACCGAACCCATCTGTCGAGTGGCCATGCGAGGCCCGAGGGACCCGACGGGCTGCTGCCGCCGGGGACCTACCAGCGGAATGTACGCATACGCATCTGTTCGCGCATCCGCACCGCGCGGGCATGCCGGGGCCTGACACGGTCACGGAGTTCCCGTGCCTCCTTCAGGTCGCGCAGGAACTGAGCACGCCGCGCTCGACGCTGTATAGGGGTCTCCGGCATTCCGCGGTCGTTGATCTGTCCGCTCGACTGTGTGGCGGGCATCGGCCCCTCCTTCGGCTGGTCCGGTCATCCCTCTTCGCCGACGCGAAGCAGGCCCCCCGAAGTCGCTTGCCCCCGGCCAGCGTGGTCATGCGAGCTCGCGCAGATCAGACGCCAGGGTGCAGTAGGGCTTGTACTGAGGATTTCGGGTTGTCGTCGGGTGGTGACGGTTCATGATCCCTGCGGTATGCCGGTGGTATGCGCTATCCGGAGGGTGGGGGCCTGACCGCTGAGCGTCGGGCGTTTCGTGAGGGGATCCGGCTTCAGGCCGGCGAGCGGTTCGCGGCGGGTGAGAAGACCGTCGTGATCGCGAAGGACCTGCGGGTGAGTGTGCGGTCGGTGGAACGCTGGCGTCGTGCCTGGCGCGAGGGCGGCATCGAGGCCCTGCACTCGACGGGCCCGGCCAACTCCCCGGCCGTCACCGATGCCCAGTTCAGCATGCTCGAGGAGGAACTCGGCAAGGGCCCGTCAGCGCACGGCTTCGAGGATGAACGGTGGACTCTGGTCCGGGTCCAGACGGTGATCCGCCGCCGGCTGCGGGTGTGTCTCTCGGTAGCGACGGTCTGGCGGCTGCTGAAGCGGCACGGCTGGTCCTGGCAGGCACCGGCCCGCAGAGCACTCGAGCGGGACGAGCACGCGGCGGAGCTGTGGAAGAAGGAGGTGTGGCCCCAGGCCAAAGGCTCGCGGCGGCGTGTGGGGGCTGGATCGTCTTCGAGGACGAGGCCGGATTCTCCATGACGCCGCCCCGCGCCCGCACCTGGGGCCGGCGCGGACACACCCCTGTCATCCGCGTCCGCGGACGCTCCCGCCGCCGGACCTCGGTCGCCGCCCTGTGCTGCTACAAACCCGGCGAGAAGAGCCGCCTCATCCACCGGCCCCGCAACCATCTCCTGCTCAAGGGCGCCCGAAAGAGCTTCTCCTGGCAGGACTACCGCGACCTGCTGGTGAGGGCCCATATCCAGCTCGGCGGCCCCATCGTGGTGGTCTGGGACAACTGTGAGACTTGCAGTGTGCCGCTGGGAGCGGACGCCTGACCCGTGGGACAACTGGCCGCCGTGCCCTGTTCAGGATCTGTCGGCGTCCGGTTCCCAGTGGCGCCTGCTGCCGTCGGCCCGGTGAGCGTGTCCCGATAGGGGCTTTGCTGCACAAGGCACCATCACAGTTCTGACCGCCCACCGGACCGGCGTCGGCCACCAGCCCCAGTCCGAGGAGCCTTGTGACCGTCACCAGCTTGCCCCATCCCACAACCACTACGCAGCACGTTCCGGCCCTGGCGGAGGACGTGATCTTGGGAGTCGACACCCACAAGGACGTCCACGTCGCCGCGGTGATCACCACCCTGGGAGCCTCGCTCGCGCACCAGGAATTCCCGACCACGGCCGTCGGCTACCATCAACTGATCTCCTGGGCAAGGTCGTTCGGTTCCCTACGACGCGCCGGCGTCGAGTGCACCGGGTCCTACGGAGTCGCACTCACCCGGGCCCTGCAGCGGGAGGGCATCGACGTCGTCGAGATCAATCAGCCAGACCGCGCCACCCGGCGCAAGCGCGGCAAGACAGACGCCATTGACGCTGACGCGGCCGCCCGGTCCGTTCTCTCGGGACGGGCCACCACCACGCCGAAGAGCACAGACGGTCCCGCAGCCGACATGCGCGTGCTGCGGCTGGCCAAGGAATCGGCCGTCAAGGCGCGCACGCAGGCGATGAACCAGCTCAAGGCTGTTCTCCTGGTCCTCGACCCGGCCCTGCGTGAACAGCTGACGGGCCTGAGGAACCCGGCCCTGATCGCTACCTGTGCGGGACTCGACGATGACCGCAGTGAGGCCGCGTTCACGATGCGCCTGCTGGCCCGCCGGGTCCAGAACCTCTCGCTGGAGATCAAAGAGCTGACCAAGCGCACCACCAAGGCCGTCCGGGCCAGTCGGCCACAGCTACTGGAGCTGGTGGGCGTCGGGCCCGACAGTGCTGCGGTCCTCCTCAGCGCTGCAGGTGACAACCCCGACAGGCTCACAGATGAGGCCTCGTTCGCGGCCTTGTGCGGTGTGAGCCCGGTCGAGCAGTCCTCCGGCAAGACCCGGCGAAGGCGCCTGAACCGCGGCGGTCACCGTCAGGCCAATGCAGCCCTCTACCGCATCGTCCAGTCCCGCATTCGCTGGGACGAACGCACCCAAACCTACCTGGAGCGACGCACGGCCCAGGGCATGTCCAGGCGCGAGATCATCCGCTGCCTCAAACGGTACGTCGCCCGGGAGCTCTACCGACACATCCGGCCTCAGGCGACCACAACGGTGGCTCCCGCTGCTTGACGAACCATAGGGGCATCCTCAACACCCACCTGGCCGCCGGGCTGAAACGCTACGAGGCCGAACACAACTGGCTCACCACCATCCGCCTCCCGGCATACGCACCAGACCTGAACCCGGTTGAAGCCGTCTGGTCCCTCGTGCGCAGAGCCACGGCCAACACCGCCTTCGACACCCCGACGACCTCGACCGCACACTCCGCCGCGAGTTACGCAGAATCCAGCTCCGACCCCACCTCATCGACGGCTGCCTCACCGCCACCGGCCTGGCTATCAACCCACCGACCCCACCCTGAAATCCTTAGTAACTTGTCCTTCGGTTCCGACGTCCTTGCAGTGGTGACTTCAAAGGCTCACCCGATCCACGTGGGCTCCCTTTCGGGCCGGACCACCGGGGCCCGAATCCGGCGAGTTATGCGAGAGACGGGTGAAGGTCCCGATCTCCCGGTTTCCTCTCGCCTTTCGGTCCACCGGCTTTCGCTTATTGGATCATCCTTCTCCCGCCGGGGAGTTCAGCTCTCCTTGCGGTCGGCCTACGCGGCTGGGGTGGGCGCCCCCTCTACCCCGGGACCAGCGGTGTCCTCCCTCCGGATTCAGTTGTCCGAAGGTCGCTTGGTGCCTCACAGCACCGGGTCCTGTGACCGCCGCCCACATGCCATCGGCGCGGTCGTATCGTCACGGGGCATCATCAAGGGTTCACTTGCGTTCGCCCGTCCAGCCTTCCCCTCGCCTGTGGCTCCCCGATGGCCAGGGCACCCTTGGACTTGAACGCTCCGCTTCACACCCCGCCGTTACCAGAGACGCATGGGAGCGCGGGGACGGGCCGTGGACACTGGCCCGAAGTTCAGCCGATCGATACCTCCTTCACGCGGCTGTCCTTACTTACTTGGAGCGACCTCGTGTCGCACACCGAGCGCGATAGGTTGCGCCGATGGACAACTGCGATGCACAGAAGGGGTGTGACCGCACGCCAAAGGGGCAATGGGATGATCTTGAAGTCCTGAGAGCTCCGCGTCCGCTACCCCGCCACCCGTGGCCGGAGGACCCGACTGCGGCCGAGCCGCCCCGGCGGCTCAACGCGCCCAAGTAGCGGCAGGCTGCCCCGCACCGCCTGCCGCCGACTGCATCGACGGGCGCTCCCCGGCCGGGGAGCGCCACGGGCAGCCCGGGGTCAGCCGCCACCCGAATTAGCCGAGGCCGAACCGCCGGAGAACCAGGTCGAGTGGGACCGCGGCCGATCGCGCGTGCGTCGCTCGGTGCGCAGCCGCACCACGACCGCAGCCGGGCCTAGCAGGGCCTTCAGCGCGTCGGCGAGCCGCTGCGGGTCGCCCTCGAACGGGAGCGGGGCGAGCCGCTCCCGGCCGTCCCGCAGGACGAGTTCCAGCGCGAGCGTGGAGACGGCCGGCTTGTAGTCCCCCTGGTACGGCTCCACCACCTCGTGTGTCAGCCGCACCTCGCGCAGGGTGTCGACGGGCAGCCAGTCGTCCGGCCCGGCGGCCCGGACCAACCGCAGGGACGCGGGCACCCCTGTCGGCGCGAACTCCACCCGCAGGATGTCCCGGGCCCGGGAAAAGGCCAGCGCCGGCCAGCCGATCAGGTACTCCAGCCCGGCGATCACCCCCACCACCACGAACACGGTCGACGCCCGCGCCCCGGCCAGCGCCATCCCGAAGGCGACGACCAGGGTCGGCGCGCCCAGGACGAACGGAATGAACAGCGCCGACCCCGCCGAGGTCAGCGCGTTCCACGTCGGCCCGGCCGGGCCGGCGCGCAGGACCAGATCCGTCGAGTCGGGGCCTTGTCTCAGCAAGGGATCGGTGGCCATGCCTCCAGCGTAGGACCGGTCCGCAAGAGCGCCTCAACCATATCCGGCCTATGGGGCACGACTTCTGACGGCCCGTATCCCTCAGCCGGCGGGCGCGGCGGGCTCCCAGGGCTCGAACCACGGGTCGGGCACCTGCTCGGCGGCGGCCATCAGCGGCTAGAGGGTGGCGCCGTCCAGGAACACGCGGTGATCAGCCGCTTGAACCGCGGATACGCGGTCCGTTCGATCGAGGTCACAACCCACCCCAGGCTCCAGACGATGGTTGACATCACCACCAACGACACTGAGCCGAACAGGTGACGGGCCGGGACCTCACGGCTTCGAGATCATCTCACTGCCCCTTTTGGGCTCACCTTGGCTGGACCCTCAGAACGCGTGCAAGTCGCGGGCGATGTGGTCGAGGGCCGGCCAGGCAGGGGGCCCAACAATCAGGGGGTTGCACGCCGCAGACCATCGTGAGCTGCGAAACCCCAGCTCAGCGTGTGGCCGCTGCCTAGCGCGGGCCATCTATCGCGCACAGCGCCAAGTAGCGTGCTCAAGTGTCCGTTGTCATCCAACCAAGGCGTCCTGACAGCGAACACAGTCGTTGCGGCTTCTTGGCCAGCGAACCTACGCGCGTGAGGCGAGGAGTCGGGCTGCGGCGGCTTCTAGCTCAGCACGAAGCACCCGCTGGCATTCCAGCGGTGCGCACACCGCAAAGGCGTAGTTGCGGATGGCGCCTGACAAGACCACTTGGAGGTACTCGGGCCCACCCGCTTCTTCACGACCCAAGAGGATTTCGACGGTGAGCCGAGCCCCGTCCGTGAGCCGGCGCGATCCGCTCTGCGGTTCGCTGTCGACCAGCACGAATTCCTTCTCGTACGGGCCTTCGGGTGGGCAGGCCAGCAGCCACTGGGCGAACGCGGCGGCCCGCGGTGCGCCACCCCTCAGTGTCGTGCGGCCGATGTGGTAGGCGTCGAGGCACCAGGTACCGTCCGGATCCGTGTTGATCGCCAACCACAGGTCGTCAACAGGCGCGCCAGCGTAATGGCTGCCACGCCATCCGAACCGAAACCCTGCCTCATCGTGCTCGTCGGACACTGTCGATCCTTCTCTCTCGCCGAACTGTGGTTGGCAGTCCACCTGACGCAAGTCGTCGGTCAACGAACATAGTCCGGCCAGGTCAGCGCATCGCCGACGACTATCCACGCTGACAACGAGAATGTCGCGCTCTTCTTCCAGCTCACGGATCCTCTTGCGGGCGGCCAGCTCCGCCTGAACGGGTCGCCGCCGGCCCGCGAGGCGGCCGGCGGCTCGGAGTGGGCGCCAGGTCGGCGGCCGTCGGAGGCCGGCATCGCCGGGTCGCGCCACTGATGGAGCTGGGCCTGACCGCGGCCCCGGACCGCCGCCGACGGATCTCCGGGGTCGGGCTACGACGAAGCCGGGGACGAGCTGGATCGCCTGCTGGAGGCACCGGCCGTCAGGACTCGGTTCGGTCCATCCGGTCGGCTGGCCTGCACCAAAGGGGTGCGAATACCTCGTGCTCTCGGATGTGGCAAGGCCCCGCACGCCGCGTGTGCGGTGTGCGGGGCCCGGGGAGACGCCGTGTTTCTCGGCTATTGCGCCGGTGCCCGGCGTTCCACCAGCCAGCCTGCCGCGAAACTCACGGTGGCGAGCCAGAACAGCGGTGCGGCGAAGGCGCGTCCGTTGACAAGCGTGAGCGCCGTGCCCACCAGGACGTACAGGCAGCCCATCAGGACCAGGGCGAGCGAGGCCCGCCGGTGCTGAGCGCGCTTGCCCGGGGCACCCCCAGTAGTTTCAACACCGCGTGGACTGTTCGAACTACTAGTCATTGGTTCCGACTCCGTGGAGGTCCGAAGGTCTTCCGAAAGAGCGGCCTGGAGAGCGCCGCTTGGGTGCGGATCAGCAGCGGCCGCGCCAGGGGTAGGCGTACTTGCCGACCATGTACCTGGGCACCCACCATTTGTTCCAGATGCTCGCACCCATATTGATGTGCAGGCATTCTCCTCGGTTTGCAGCCCAGTAGGCGACGACTTGGATCGTCAGCAGGATCAGCGTGAGGATCGAGGACAGGATGATGATGATGGGAGCCGCTGGGACGAAGATGACCGACAGGATGGCCGCCACCGCGCCGATGACGCCGTAGATGAACCAGCCGTAGTTGCCGATACGCCACGTGTTGCGCTTGTTCACCACCACCGTGACGTTCACGCCGCCCCAGCCGGTGCCCCAGCCTCCTGGCGCCCAGTAGCTCGCCGAGAGCCGGCCCCACGAGTAGGACCAGGTCTTCGAGCGGCTCCACCTGCCGTCCAGGTCAGTGCAGTTGACCGGGTCGCCCGAGCAGTACTCGTAGGCGTTGGCGCTGCCCGCGTACACCGGGTCCAGGGACAGGAAGCGGCCCGTGCCCGGGTTGTACAGGCGGGCGCCCATCAGGACGACGCCCGAGGGGGATTCGGCGGAACGCTGCTTCTCGCCCAGCCAGCCGTAGCGGACGGGCGCCTGGCCGCCGCGGGGGTTGCCGTACTCGTCGTTGTCCAGCGCCGTCGGGGCCACTGAGGCGTCCAGGGGAAGCTGGAGTGCGACGTCACCGTGGATGTTCGACAGCTGCAGGACGATGTCACCGGTCTTGCTGGTGGTCGCGCCCATGGAACCGCCGAGGGTCTCGACGACGCGGGTGACTGCGCCGCTTCCGTTCTCCGTGATCCAGCGCGGGCTGTCGCCGTCGTCACCGTAGTGGCTGACGCGCGACCCCGTCTGGGTCCACGTCGAGCCGCTGCCGGTCTCCGTGGTGGTGGAGCGGAAGCGCAGCGCCGGGTCGAGCAGCCACGTCTGGCGGGTGCCGTTGCCGGTCTGCTGGTACGCCAGGTCGTTGGCGTAGTAGCCGGCGGTCGCGCCGCCGTTGAAGGAGGTGGTGCGGCCGAAGGCGTCGTAGACGGTGCCGCCCGAGACCAGTCGGTCCGCGCTGTCGTAGGTCTGGGTGGTGGTGGTGCCTCCCGAGGTGGGGCAGTCGGTGCCGGGTGCGCCAGCGGCGGTGGTGAGGGCTGTGCGGTTGGCCCGCTTGTCGAAGGTGTAGGTGCGCTGAGTGCAGACGGTGTCCGCGGTGTCCTGGACGCTCGCGATCCGGCCCGCGCTGTCATAGCGGTAGACCTGGTCGGACCAGCCGCTGTGGCGGGTGATCTGGCCGTGCGTGGAGTGAGCGACCGTGTCCGACAGGACGGCTGCGCCGTCGCTGTCGCGGACGTACGAGCGGGCGCTGATGTCGCCGCCCGCGTCGCGGGTCTGGTTCATTGTGTAGCCGCCGGGCAGTTTCTCGCTGGTCAGGCCGCCGTCAGCGTCGTAGGTGGCGCTGAAGACGCCCGCGACGGAGTCGGTGGCCTTCACCGCGAACCCGCGCGGCTCGGCCGCGTGGTCGTAGGTGTAGGTCACGGACGACGGCACGTTGTCGCTGACCTTGACCGGGCGGTCGAGCAGGTCGTACTCGGAGCCGGTCGTGCCGCCGTCGGCGTCGGCGTAGGAGATCTGCCGGCCGAGCTTGTCGAAGGCGCGGGTGACGGAGGCTGCGCCGGCCGTCGTTTTCAGGAGCTGGCCCGAGACCGGGTCGTACTCGTTGGTGACATCGGGAACGGCCTGCCCGAGGCCGCCTGCGACCTTGGCGGTCTGCGCCCGGCCTGCGGCGTCAAACACCGTGGAGCTGGTGCGTGTCACGCCGTTGGCGGTCTCGGTCGTCTTGGTGACGTTGCCCCAGCGGTCGTACTCGTAGGTGTTGGTGGGCAGCTGGGAGGGGTTGGCGCCGCCGCCCGTGATCGCACCGGACGGACCGGTTGAGCAGAGCAGGTCAGCCCATTCGGGACGGCCCTGGCAGGTGCCGGTACCGGTCGCCGACCAGTAGGTGGAGAACCGGCTGGTGGCGTCCGTGGCGGTGGCTCCCGGCAGGATCTGCCGGGCGACGCGGCCCTGGGCGTCGTAGTCGGTGACGGTGGTCAGCGCGAGGCCCGCCGGGTCCTGGACGGACTTCGTGGCCAGGCCCTTGACCCAGTCGACCTCGGTCTTGGTGACCTGGCCCTCGGCCATGACACCCGGGTACTCGCGCACTTGGGCGCCGTCGGTGACCGTCGTGAGCTGGCCCTCGATCTGCGCCGTTCCGTCGGTGGGACGGCCCTCGTCGTAGACGTTGACCGTCCAAGGCCGGGCGGTGACCGGGGTACCGGCCGTGGCCAGCGTCGTGGCCCCCGACTTGAGGTCGGCCGTCAGGTCCACCCGGCGCAGCGGGCCGAAGGCCTCGAGCTCGCGCGCTCCGTCGGGGCTGTAGACCTTGCGCACGGAGAGCAGTTCGGCGCGCTCCGCCGTGGACAGGCCCTCAATGCCCAGAGATGCCAGGGCGGTGCGGTCTGCTGCCGTCAGGCCGAGGGCGAGAGACCGGTTGGCAGCCGAGAGCTGGCGCACGGTGTTTCCGAAGCGGTCGTTCTCGGTGGTGCTGATGTAGCCGCCTGGAGCCGCGGTGTTGACCGGCTGGCCGGAGACTCCGAGGTAGTGGACGGTGGCCCGGGCGTAGTCGGCTGCCCCGAGCGTGGCGCCGGAGTTGCCCGAGGGCACGGCATCCGCCGGGAAGACCGCCGTCGCGTCACTGGGGACGTTCTGCTGCCCCCAGCCCTTCACGTCCGTCGCGCCCATCTTGTACGGGGCCGGGGCACCGGTCAGCGGGACGTCGTAGACGACGGTGGTGACCGCCGTGCCCTGCTCGGTAGAGACGCTGCCCTGCGTGAGGGCGGCCCGGCGGACGCTCGTCAGCATCCCGTCGGTGCTGCTCGCGCCGACCTTGCCGTACGTCAGGGTCCAGGGCTTGTCGCCCTTGGTCTGGTACGTCACGATGCGGCCGGCCGTGTCGTAGCCGTACTCGGTGGGTGCCTGCGAGGCGCCCAGCCGGGGGTCCGACTGCTGGCGCAGCCGGCCTTGGTCGTCATAGCGGTACGCGGACACGGCAGTGGCCGTCGCCGAGGCGGCGCCCGGCTCGGTGGCCCACTGGCGGATCTCCTTCACCTGTCCGGCGAAGTCTCCCAGGGCGGACGAGGTGGCGGTGGTGGAGTCCGCGTATACGAACTCCAGGGCGCGGCAGCCCTTGGTGGCCGGGGCCGCCTGGCAGGCCGCGGCCGTCACGGCCGAGGTCGGCGCGATGATCGTCTTCGGCCTGACCACGGGCTTCCCGCCCACCTGGACCGTCTCGGTGACGGTCGTGGTGGTGGAGTTGTTGAGACCGTCCACGTATGAGGTGGCCGCCCGCCAGGTGGGCGGGTTCGAGGCTTGCACGGGCACGAAGGTGGTGACCCGGCCGGCGTTGTCACGGAGGGTGAAGTCCCCTCCGAAGCCACCGGTCAGGGTGTAATCGGACAGCCAGGCCTCCGGGACCCACCCGGTCTTGGACTGGTTCGCGGTGAAGTGGTACTGGGTGTCGTCCGCGAGCACCTTGATGCTGAGCGCCGTGTCCGAGGTCCTCACGAGGGTGCCGTAGGGGCTGGCGACCTGGGTGGAAGCGGCTCCGTAGAGCCATTCCTTGCCGAAGATCGCCGCTTGGCCGCCCTCGCTGCTCAGGAGCTTCGCCGCGGCCTGCGGGTCGATCGAGGAGGCCGTGCGACCCACCGACATGCCGTAGGTCGAGGCGTCCTGGCTGGAGAGGGTGTAGTCACCGGTGAGCAGGTTCAGCGAACCGGGGCCGATCTCCGTGGCCGCTGCGTCGTCGGCGCTGCGGTTGACCACGACCGGCAGGGCGTTGGTGCTGCCGGTGGCGCCGGCGGGGCCGGTGAAGTCGGCCTTGATCTTGACGCTGCCGTCGGGGTTCACGGTGGTGCTCGCGTTCCACACCAGCGGGGCGTTCTGACCGCCCGTCAGCGGGACGGGCCAGCCGGTCAGGGGCGTTCCGTCCTTCGTGACGTCACCGGCAGGGATCGCCGTCCAAGGGTCGGCGTCGGAGCGCCGCCAGGAGAAGGAGACCTGGTCGAACTTGGCGGCGTCCGCCTCGGCGACCAGGGGCAGCCGGCGTGCCGTGCGCTCGCCGTCGGCAGGCTGGGCAAAGCCGCCCGGGCCTGCGTGGAAGGCGTACTGGACCGGCGCCGACTTGTTGTCGGCCTTGTCCACGGCACGGACCTGGAGGGTCTGGTTGCCGTCGCGCTGCGGGGCCACGGCCAGGGGCACGTCTGCGGCGCTGCCGCCGGTCGTGACCTTGGTCCAGCTCACACCGTCCAGCGACCATTCCAGCCAGTTGTGGTCGCCGGCCGGCGGGGTGACGGTGAAGGTGCCGGTCTGGCCCGCTCCCTTGACCCACTTGTCCGTCGGATAGTCCGTGGAGGTGACCTTCACGGGCACCGCGGGGGCCTTGGTGTCGACGGTGAAGGTCTTCCACGCCGACCAGCCGGGGTTGTAGCTGGTTCCGTCGTAGGGAGACGTACGGAACTTGTACGTCTTGCCCTCGGCGAGCACACCGGCGGGCACGGTCACCGAGGCGACCTCACCGGATCCCACGAACGGCGAGACCAGGACGTTGCCCACCTGGGTGTCTGTGGCGGAGTCGAAGATCTGGAAGGTGCCGTCGACCTTGTCGCCGTTGGCGTCGACGAAGGAGTCGCGCAGGCTCGGCGTCAGGGTGTTGACCGTGTAGGCGCCGCCGTAGGAGTAGAACGGGGGGCCGGCCTCCTGCTTGGTTCCGGTGCGCGGCCGGTAGTTGTAGGTGACCGTCAGCTTGGGCACGTTGCTGGTGGCGTTCGCGGAGTTGACCCGCTTCCACTGCGTGGTGACCGCCTCGCTGGACGCGCGCAGGCCCATGCTGGAGGAGTTCGCCTTCGCGCTCGCCCACGTCTGTACCAGGCTGGTCACGTCCGCGTCGATCCAGCCGTCGGGCGCCGCCGTACAGCCGGGGTTGCCCTTGGTCTGGGTAGAGGTGGCGTACTTGGTGGCCATGGCCGGCTGGTTGGTCCAGCGCGAGGCCGTGGTGGCGGCGCCGGCGGACCAGACCTCCCACGGGTAGGGCTGGCAGTCCGTGTTGCCCGAGTGGAAGTTCCACAGGGACAGCTTGGCGCTGGACACCAGGGCGTCGGAGATCGGGGCGGTGTTCCAGGTGATGAAGGAGCGCGCGGTGCGGAAGGTGCCGTCGCCGTTCTTCGTCCCCGGGTTGCCGAAGTCCAGCTCGGTGTCGTTGGACCAATCGACGGTCTCGCCCTGCTGGACGTAGGCGTCGAACAGACTGCCCAGCGAGGAGGTCGAGGGATCGACGGTCACCGGGTACGCGGTCTTCGGGTCCGCGAGGAAGCCGGCGTCGGGGGTGAGCACAAGGTCAACGCCGCCCGCGGCCTTGACGACCTTCAAGTCCACCTTGGCCCGCCGGGTGTGCTCACCGGAGACCGGGTCGACGGTGGCGTCCCACATCGTGGGGGCCGGCATCGTGGCGGTCGTCTTGCTCTTCCTGTCGGTGAAGAGCAGGCTGCCGTCGGGCTGCTGGGCAACGTCCAGGCCCATGGTCCGCAACGGCAGGGTGTACGAATAGCCCGCCCCAGGGCGGGACTTGACCTCGACGAACTGCTCGAAACCGGTACGGGTCGCCTCGACGACCAGGTCGCCCTGCGGGACGGCGTTCTCGTACGTCGCCTTCGTCCCTGAGAGCTTGGGGGCGGGCAGCGCGCCCTTCCACTGGAGGGTGATCTGCTCCTCGCCGGTGCCGAGCGTGACCAGATCGGTCGGTGCGGCGGCCTTGGAGGCATCGGCCAGAGCGCTGAACTTCTGGGCACCCGCCTTCGCCAGGCGCAGGCCCCTCGGGTGAGCCTTGGGTCCGACGGATCCGTCGGCGGCCTGCACGAGGTCGAGGTCGACGTCGCGCCACTCGTGGGTGGCATCGTCGCGGAACCGGACCGGCCCGGCCGCCAGTTCGCTCGTCAGGGTGCCGTCCGGGTTGACCCACGTGGTGGAGGTCTCGGTACGCTCCGAGAGCGCCTCGACCCGCTTGCCGCCCAGACGGGCCGCGACCACAGCGGACTTGATGTCCACGGCCGTATCGGCGGCCGACTTGCTCGGCGCCTTCGGCTTGCCGGCGGGCTTCACGGGAGCCGCAAGGGCCTCTTGGCCCCCATACATCGCGGTGACTGACATGACCAGGGCGACGGCGGCGGCTATTCGCCGCAGACCGTCCTTGCCTCCTGGCCACACCTGGCGGCCCCAAGGCCTGCCAGGCACGTTCTTGCTCATTCTGTTGTCCCCTGTGCAGTACCGGTCGCCCGGCATGAGAGTCCCGACCCTGATTGAGTCCCGGGATCCGGACCCTAGCGGCCAGAGAAACTCCGCGAAGAGGAACAAAGCGAGCTAAAGATCATCAGATAGAGAGGGTACTTTCCATAAATTTGGATCATCCGTACGGCATCTTTACGCCGGGCAATACGCCCACCTCTCGGTGTCACGACTCCTGGCCCACCTGCTCAACCTCCGGCCGCCGGATACGCCCTTGCTCTGGGCTCGCTCCAGTGCGAGCACCCTTCATCGGCCGGCCACTCGACCACCCCAGCCGCCACCGCGAGAACAACGAAGGCAACAAGGGCGCCGCTGCACTGGATGATCACGGATATCGCGTCGCCGACGGCGGTCCGGGTAGTGTGTGCCGGCCCCGGAAGCTCGGGGCCTGAGAACGAACGGGGTGGGGTATGCCGAAGCATCGGCTGTCCAGAAAGGGGCGCTACATCACGCGTGCGGTTGCCGCCCCGGTTGCGACTGCTGTGGGTGAGCTTGATCAGCCCACGACGGAGGCCCGGCTGCTGTCGGAACTCGGGTTCTGGCACAACTTCTGTGGTGGCGAGCTGATGCCATACCCATCGAGGTGACCAGGTCAGATCAACCCTCGCGTAGCGTTCGACGCATGCACACCACCCTTACGGAGCACGCGCGGTGCGTCTGGGGCGACGAGTACGGCCCGACGCCTGAGTGCGAAGCCCGAGAGCACCACTGGATGTACTTCGCGGAAGAGCTGACCTTTGCCGATGCCGAGGCGATCCTCGCCATGCTGCGTGAGCTCTGCCCTCACTTGGTCGACGGCCTCCTGCCCGTGTGGGTCCGCAACCTCGCCTACCGGCTGATTCTGCTCCAGCGGCCCGACGACCCGGCGATGATGCGCGAGGCGGCCCTCAACCTTGAGGCACACGGCCCTTCCTGGGACGACATCGCCGAGGACCTCCGCACCCGAGCGGACTCCCTTGACCCGGAGGGAGCCAGACCTTGGGGACAGGGTTCGGGGTAGGGGCGTAGCTGTGAGCCGTAGGGGCGTATTCACGTGCGCACGCATGACTTCGTGGGACCACCCCGCATCCCCCTGCGCCCGACCATCGGCCCGTCACCACAGAAGTTGAGCCAGAACCCGTGCTCGTGAACATCGACTCCGGCCCGATCTGGGCGCCTCCCAAAGCCCTGAACAATCGGCGCCGAAACTCGGTTCTGGCACAGTTCTTGGGGAGTCGTCGCGGAGTGTCACCTCGATGTTCGATTGCGAGGACACGGTCCGAGTGAAGCGGTACGCCTTGCTGGCTATCAGTCGGGAGTGACGCTGCGGCCGTCATCTCAAGGGGTTTGAACGATTGAGGCCCGGTCATCGCTCATCGCGGTGTAGATGGTCACGATCGAGGCGACAGCCTCAATTTCGGCCGGTCCAACGATCCGCAGCCATGCGAGCTCGCAGAGTCCGTCGAACCGCCGGACACGGTCAACGGTGTCCGCAGGCCACGGGTGCGGTAGCGCCGGGAGGTGGATCAGGGAGATCTCGTCGATGAAACTGCCACCGATCTGCGGGGGCTTGTCGACCGAGACGTGGTGGAGGTTGGAGAGGGAGATCACTACGTCCGGCTTCCATGGCCCCTACCTGAGAGTGATCTCCAGGGAGTCTTCCTCGGCGAAGGCGTCGAACGAGATGCGACTGACGGAGTAGCCGACGCATGATGAGAGTGTGCGTGCGGCGTTGGCGCATCGATTCTTGAAGGCGTCTCGCGTCTCAGTCTTATCCGTCACAGCGAGAGGCTACGAGCCCCAGTAGCCTGCGGCGACCGGGTTTGCTGGGCCGGGTCGACTGGTTCATGACGCTTGAGGTCACTGAAGCAGGATCATTTTGCGGAGAAGCTCGAAGCCGGCTCGGCCGTAGAGCTGCCTCTTGATCTTCTTGATGCGGTTCACGGCTCCCTCGATGCCGCCGGAGCTCCAGTCCGGTGTGCGTCCGGCTGTCACGGCGTCGAAGTCTCGGTGCAGATGGAGTGCGAAGCCGGTGAGGCCGGGTAGCTGGCTGGCGTCGACCGAGTCGATCCAGGCAGGAAGCGTGGCACCCAGACGGTTGCTGAGTATCTCGCCGAAGTCGCGGACATGCCTGGCGGCTGCGTCCAGTTCGGGGCAGCGCGTCAGGACATTCTTCAGGCCGGCGCGGTCGTCCTCGCTCAGATTTGGTGGGGTGTCGGGTGAGCCAGCCGGCCACCTGCCGTACCGACGGCGGCCGCGGCCGCGCGCCGGCCGGAGCTCCGCGGAGGCTGGCGATGTGGGCGCGGACCATCTGGTAGGTGACGGGCGCGCTGGCGGCAGCAAGTTCACTGCGGAGACGGGTGACGCTGGTACATCCCCCGGCGAACCGTCGTTCCACGTAGGGCTTGTAGGGGTCCAGCCTGCTGGGTCGGGGCCGGTGGTCGCGGATGGTGTCCTGCCAGCGTGCGGCGTTCGCGTACCGCAGGACGGTGTTGAGGCCCCAGCCCAGGTGCCGGGCGATCGCCCGGCGTGAGTGGCCTTGGGTAAGCAACTCGCGGACCAGGACGTGTGCTGCCTTCTTGCGCTCGGCCCGTCGGCCCACGGGTGCCGAGCCGTCCTGCGGCTGACCGGAGTTCAGCCGGGTGGTCTCCGGCAGCATGCCGCTGGGCGACGGGGCGCGCAGGCAGTCGCGGTGGGCGGCGACGCAGGTCTCCACGGCTCGGCTCACCCCCGTGGCCCCTGATCCAGGTGGAGAGCTCTGCGCTGGTGGCGTCGAAGACGCTCAGGCTGGTGATCAGGTAGACACGCTCGATGGTCAGTTTGCCGGTGCTCATCTCGCGCCGCCACCTGACCACTTGGATCGCCTGGCGGACGCCGGGGTAGTCGAGGTGGGCGAACGCGGCGGCCTTGAGCCGGCGGATCTCGTCGCGGTGATGGGCCCGGGCACGGGTTCGGTGCCCGAGCGGGATGTCCTTCCAGGGCAGCTTCCTGACCTGTTCGTGCAGGCCGGGATGGTTCTTCTTGGCGACAGCCAGGTAGTGGGCACCGCGGCTTGTCAGGTAGGTGCCGTGACCGCGCTGAGTGTGCAGTGCATCGGTGGTCGGCACAGCATCCGCCAGGTCCAGGGGGTCCAGCAGGGGCTGGAACGAGGGGATCTCGTTGCTTATGGAGGCGACCTGCCGCTGGGCCAGGACCACGCCGTGGTGCTCCATCGCGGCCAGCAGCCCGATCGCCGCGGCGGTCCTGGTGCGCGAGCCGCGGACCACCTTGCCGTCGACCGCGATGACACGTCGCACCGGCCGCTCCCCCTGCCGGCAAGGGCCCAGGTGCCGCCCTGGCCTGCAGGTATGCGCTGATCGCCGTGTCCAGTGCGTCACCGTCGACGCGTTGCAGCAGACGCCGCACGGTGGCAGGGTGCTTGCCGCTGCAGAAGGGCCGGTTGGCGGCGATCCGGTCGATCGGCAGCAAGGTGCCGTCGAGGATGACGTACGCCTTCCCGGCCGCGGCGCGGACTGCCTCGGCCAGGGTGGGGGCGAGCGCAGTCAGCAGCTCGACGGCCTCGACCACGTACCGGTAGGCGGTGGTGGTGCCGACTCCGAACCCGGCCGCGAGCTGGGCGTAGGTGTGCCCGCACCGCAGATGGGCGAGGCGAGCAGCGCCTGGCGTCCAGCGGTCAGGCGCCGCCATCGGGTCCCGCGCTCGTTGCGCCGAGCGCGCAGCTGCTGGGACAGCAGGCGCAGGGCCGAGGTGGACACGTCAATGCCGGACGGGTGGACAAGCACATGAAGCCCCTGGTGGAGACGGTTCTCTTGGTCGAAAACTCATCTACCAGGGGCTTCAGCCGCCTGTCAGCCCAACTGCCCAATCCACCCAGCAGGTTGGAAGAGGCTGATTGGGTGCCGTTGGAGGCAAAGGCGTCAGGTTCGGATTTCGTCGGCAGGAAGCGCGTGGCGCCTGGATCTGCCGAGCGCTCGTGTCGCCGTCACAGTCGACCGACGGCTACCCCCATGGTGTCGCCGGCGCCGACGGTGATGGGGGTCACGGCGTTAGTTGCGGTGTTGATCGCGAACACGGTTCCCTGAGGTGTCCCGTTGCCGTAGGAGCCGACCACGTAGGCGCTCTTGCCGTCGGGGGTGAAGGCCACCTCCGTGGGACGGAAGTACCTGCCTGACCCGGTGTCCGGCGGGATGTCGCCGATGGGGATGGTCTTGGTGACCTTGTCGGTGGTCAGGTTGATCACCGACACCTTGCCCTGCCTGATCTTGTTGTCGACGCCGACCACGTAGGCCCGCTTGCCGTTGGGACTGATCGTCAGCCCGCCCGTGCCGGCACCGGGGATGGTGCGGACGATCTTCTGCTTCACGAGGTTGACCACCGAGACGGTGCCGCTGCTCCCGGTCACGTAAAGGCGCTTGCCGTCAGGGGTGACCGCCATGCCGTTGGCCGCTTCGTTGAGGCGGATGGTGGCGATGACCTGGTTGTCGGCGGTGTTGATCACGGACAGGCTGCCCTTGCTGTCGGCCACGTAGAGGCGCTTGCCGCCGGGATTGATCACCACCTGGTCGGGCCTGCTGGTCTTGATGGTGGCAGAGACCTGGTTGGTGGCGGTGTCGATCACCGACACCTTGTCCCCGTCGAAGGGGTTCTGCACGGCCACGTAGACGTGCTTGCCGTCCGGGGCGATCGCTTCCCCGTAGAGGAGGTCGGGAGAGAGTTCGTCCTTGTCGAAGGGGATGTCCGTGACGCTCTTCTTGGCGATGTTGACCGCCGACACGTACTTGAAGGCGTTGGTCACGTAAAGACTGGCGCCGTCGGGGGTGACCGCGACCTGCTCGGGGCCGCCGCCGACGGCGGTGGTCCCGAGCCCCTGGACCTTGTTGGTCCTCGTGTCGATCGGGTACACGTGGCCGTCGAGGCTGGTGACGTAGGCGTAGACCTGCCGTTGCGGCTTCCGCGGGTGCGGGGCGGCCGTGGCAGGCGCAGGTGCCAGGAGCACCAGCCCTAACGTGATGGCTACCGCGACGGTTCGCCGTACAGCGGATCGCTGAAAGTGCACGTGGACCTCCGGATCGACGTGATGGTCTCTCGTGCCACCCGGTGTACCGCCGCGACTGACCAGCCGTCAGCGGATCTGTACGTCAGTCACCCGGAAGAGTGCCAGCCTGCGCAGCACGCGACGCGGGATGGCACTGGGCCTTCGACCGTCACCCGGAGTCGCACACCGGCGGAAGCGAACAGCCGCCTACCTCCCCGCCCAGCCCGGTCAGTTCGAAGCCCCCGGATCCGATTCGCGGAACTGCACAGACGAGCCTACGAGAGCCGTGTGCGCCGGGCACCGGTCTCCGGCGCGGCAGTCACCCTGACCCACCTGCATCTCCGCCCGTGCGAACTCGCAGTCCTCCTGCACCTGCTCGAGTGCGCCGAAAACGCCTACCCCGGTGCTCTCACCAGGCTTTGCTGGCCGGCGACCTCAGGCCCCCGCGCGGGCGGGCCCCCGGAAGCCGCGGAAGCACCAGCGGGCCCTCCAGGAAGCGGAGCGCCACATGCAGACACCCGGATCACCAGCCTCGTCCAGGCCGTCCTCACCCTGCATCTGACCAGCTCGGAGTGAGGATGGAAAAGGCTCAAGGTGCCGTCGGATGGGCAGGCCGCTGATGTCCGCTGGGCGACGCCAAGGCCTCCGGCCTCAAAGACGACGTCCGTCACCTGGCGCTCGCCGGCTACAACGCCGGCTGGGGCGCCGTCCTTCGCTTCGGCGGCGTCCCGCCCAAGTCCTTCTCCGAGGGCCAGACCTACAACTACGTCATCAACATCATGAAGATGATGCAGGACTACGAGGGCGCTCCCCTGCTGAACGTGGGCGGCAGCGGGGTCGGCTCACAGATGCTGCGTCGGGCCGCCGCTCGGACCGGCACCCCGTACGCCTACGGCGGCGGCAGCCCAGCCGGTCCCGGCCCGGGCTCCTGCGACGACGGCAACGGATACGTGCGCGGGCGCTGCGCGGACTCTTCCACCGTCGGCTTCGACTGCAGCAGCCTGGTCCAGTACGCCTACTGGCCGCACACCCAGCTCCCCCGCACCGCCGCCGCACAGTACAAGGCCACAGCCCACCGACCCGTCTCCCGCGGCGAACTCCGTCCCGGCGACCTGCTCTTCTGGCCACCGGAACGGGTCCATCTACCACGTCGGCCTCTACGCAGGCGGCGACCGGGTCCTCCACGCCCCCCGCACCGGCCGCCAGGTCGAGGTCGTCCCGCTCGACCCGGCGATGCTGGCCGCGGACTACCGAGGCCACCCAGGTGTAGTCACGTGAAAACACGCTGGGTGAGGCAGCAAGCGTCACGCAAGCTATCCAGCGAGGGAAGCAAAGGCTGCGGTGATCACGGCTGCCAGGGTGAGCGTGGCAGCAAATACAGCCCCAGCGCGGGTGACTGCCGCCGGGTAGGTGGCTCCATCACGTCGGGCAAGGTAACCGCCAGCGACACCGGCCAAAACTGCAACCAGAACGACAACGGCGGTGGTGAGCAAGATCAGGGGCAGGTGCCCAGCCATCGTGTACTCCTCTTCAGCGGAATGAAGTTGCTGTCTGCCGCCGAATCTGGCGGTGGGAGTGTTCGCCAGGGTTCACGCATACGAGGATGAACATCATTGAACGCTGCAGGAGGGAAGGGGAGCAGCGCTTGAGCGAGCAGATCTCAGAGGTACAGCAGGCCGCCCTCAACGCCTTACGCCAACGACTTCAGGAAGGGTTCGCGACCTGGGGGCGGACCGTGGAACTACTGGCCAGCCGCGCAGAACTTGGCAGGACGGTCGTTTCCCGGGCGCTCAACGCCAAGCCGGACAACATCCCGTCCACCCGGACTCTCAGCAAGCTGGGCAAGGTTCTTGGACTGGACGTTCAGGAACTGCTGGACCTGCGGAGCAGGGCGACGAGCGAGCCGGAGGCGCCTGGAGTGGGAAAGCTGATCACGGACTGGGACCCACACGACCTTGAAGTACATCCCGCCGCAGATCTCCCCCAACCGGACACGTGGACGGCGGTCGCCCCTGGGCGAGGCTCACTCCCCAGATACGTGGCGCGAGCCCACGACCAAGTGCTCGCCGACACCGTGACCGCGGCGGTGGCCGGGCGCAGTGGGATGGTGGTGCTAGTAGGCCCGTCCTCCACCGGTAAAACCCGCGCATGCTGGGAAGCCGTGCAGCCGCTGGCCGATGCCGAATGGCGGCTATGGCACCCGTTTGACCCCACCAGGGCTGACGCGGCGCTCATGGACCTGGAACGCGTGAGTTCACGCACCGTGGTGTGGCTGAACGAGGCCCAGCACTACCTCGGGGCCGCTTCGGATGGCACTGGCGAACGGATCGCCGCCGCCCTGCACACCTTGCTCACCGATCCCGCCCGTAGCCCGGTTCTCGTACTGGGAACACTCTGGCCCGAGTACGAGCGCAACTACATGGCTTCCCCGCGCCCTGGAAGTCCGGACCCACACACGCGTGTGCGGGAGCTGCTGACGGGCCGGCTTCACACCGTCCCCGACAGCTTCGACGAAGACGCTCTCACCCAAGCTGAGTCCTTTGCCGCGGCAGGCGACCGACACCTTGCAGACGCGCTGCCGCGCATCCGCAAGGGACGCCTGACCCAGCACCTCGCCGGCGCCCCTGAGCTGCTCCGCTGCTACAAAAGGGCCACTCCGGCCGCGCGCGCGATACTGCGCACCGCCATGGACGCGCGGCGTCTCGGCGCCGGACTGCACCTACCGCTGAGCTTCCTCACGGACGCCGCCATCGGCTATCTCGACGACGACGAGCACAACGTCCTCCCCGACAGCTGGTGTGACAAGGCCCTGGACGAGCTCACCCGCCCGGTACACGGCGGTCTAGCCCCTCTGGGCCAAGTCCGTGCCCGTGTCACCGACCAGCGGCCTGGCTCGCCAGTCGCCCTGCCTGTACCGCAGCCGGCGATGTACCAGCTGGCTGACTACCTGGAACAGCATGGCCAAGACGAACTCCGACGTCTGTGCCCGCCCGCCTCCTACTGGCGCGCTGCGCACACGCACCTCACGGGTCCGGATGACCTTGCTCGCCTAGCCGAATCCGCGCTGAAACGCCATCGCCTCCAGTGGTCCTACCACCTCCACGTACGGGCCGCCGACCGCGGCAATGTCGAGTCCCTGTACAAGCTCTCCGTGATCCGGGAGATCATGGGAGACACAGAAGGAGCGGACCGCCTGCTGCGAGAAGCCGCCGCCAGCAACAGCGCCGAAGCCCTGGTAGCACTTTCCCGAGCCCGCGAGGAAGCCGGACATCACCAGGAAGCCGAGCACCTCGCTCAACAGGCAGCGGTCCTCGGGAATCCGCACGGGCTGACCCACTTGACCCGTATGTGGGAACAGGCAGGACGCCACCAGAACGCGGGAAACGTCGCACGTGAAGCAGCCGTCCACGGGGACACTTTTGGCCTGACACACCTGGCCGAAGAGCGATACAAAGCCGGGCATCCTGAAGAGGCGGAGCGGTTCGCCCAGGAAGCAGCAGCTTACGGAGACCCTTATGGCCTGACGCAACTGGCCAGACTCCGTGAGGAAGCCGGGCATGGCGAAGATGCAGAACGGCTCGCGAGACAAGCAGCCGCCAACGGGGACACACATTCCGTGGCATTTCTTTCCCAACTTCTCGATGGGCTAGGGAATCACCAAGAGGCCGAACGCCTCGCCCGTCAGGCAGCAGCCCTGGGAAACAGCGACGGACTGGCATCTCTTTCGAGGAGAGGAATCCGGACAGCCTCGCGAAGCGGAACGGCTCGCACAACTAGCAAATGGGCCCCGAGATTCATACGTTCTGACATATCTCTCCGTCATGCGGGCCATAGCGGGGAAGCATCAGGAAGCCGAACGCCTCGCGCAACAAACAGCCACACTCGGAAATGCCTATGCTCTGGGGTTCCTTGCCGAAATTCTAGAGAGATCCGGACAACACCAGGAAGCCGAACGCCTCGCGCAACAAGCAGCCGCCAACGGGCACCCGGATGGCCTGGGGAAACTGTCCATCATTCGCGATCAGGCAGGACAGCACCGTGACGCCGAACGCCTCGCACAACAAGCAGCCACACTCGGAGGCAGTCAATTCATGGCTCACCTGGCCGGAAACCGGGAAAAGTCAGAGCAGCACGAAGAAGCGAAGCGTCTCTCACGAGACGCGGCTGCTCATGGAGACTTTGTCACCCTGGCCTATCTATCCAAGATGTGGATGAAGGCCGGGCAAGTAAACGAAGCAAAAAGCTACGCACGTCAGCTTCTTGATGTCGGCTTACACCCCCACGTTTCCCCCAAGGCGACACTATCTGACATCGCCTGCCAATTTTGGCCTCACGGCTTGAATCCCGATGGAACACCCACCCCGCCTTGGTAATCTCGCACTTACGCCTCCCCGCACCGTAAATCACCGGCAAGGTCCTGGCCGGGGGCTGCCACTCGTCGGGGCCTTGGTCGCCCTTGGCCCGGTTCGTTGCCGCCGACACAGCCAGCAGCTGGGGGCGGGTGAGGTCGCTCGCAAATTCCTTGCGGCGCTCGGCCGTCCAGGAACCGGCCCCCGAACGCCAGGCATTCGCCGGCAGACCACGAAGACGACCTGCGCGGAAGGTCCGCCCGCGCAGGTCGTCTTCGCGGTCCACGCTCAGGAGACAACCCGGAGGGGTAAGTAATGGAATTGGGGGCGAACCCGGAAAGGGTTCGCATAGAAATTGAGGCACGGGATCCCTACCGCATCATGTGGCTCGCCGGTGGACGCCAAGTCGACCTGACACAGCACTGCCTGAAGACCTTCGCGGAGTGCGACAGGCCAGCCGTGGACCATCGACTCCGGCGGCAGACACTGCTGCTGCCGGCGGACAATCCGCCGACGGCCTGGTACCTGTGCGCTCTCCCGATCCCGTGGGACCGGGGCAGGAACGCGCACCTCGGCTTCGAGCATGCGCCAGGCCAGGAGTGGGAGGGGGACGCTCTCGTGCCAGGCTTGGCGTGCGGCTCAAGAACGCGCGGCCGCTCACCGGCTGGGGCGAGCACTCCATCCCCGCTAGTGAACCGCTCCGGCAGGCTCGACTGTTTCGGACTTGCCGAAACTGGCAGTTCGGATGGTGGCTGAAGCAGAATTGTAACGTCCCGGCAGCGCCCACAGGGGCGTCGCAGCTGGAGGAACAGCCGGGTCCTACGCAGCTGACCTTCAGGGATTAGCTTGCGAGCATTTTAAGACAGCGGCTGAAATGCACCCTTGAAGGGCAGTCCAGCGGCCGTTAAATTTACCTGGCCGCCGGACTGCTGTCCGCGGCCACAAGGTGAAGTACACAAGGAGCAACGCATGCGGCGAAAGCACCAAACCTGCCGCTGACTCGTGAATCGCGGGCCAGCGGGGTTTGACATTGGCTTGGTTGCCCATCCGGGCACCTCCGAGGGAGACGTATGCCCTCAGGCGGAACACCAAGCCACCCCGCTCGCGTATCCGAGGAGTGCACCTTGCTGGACCGTTTGATCGAGCTCATGTCCCAGACCCGGACCCTCCGCTCCGTGCTGGACTTCTGCACCACCGTCGTGCGCCTGCTGCCCGCGTTGGTCGTGGTGGTCGCCCTCATCCCGTCGTTCTTCCTCTTCGCGTTCATCTCCGCCAGCGCGCGCAGGTCGGTCCTGGAGATCGTGGACCGCCTCACGAAGTGGACGCTCGCCCGCTAGCAGCTCGCAGCCCCGCCGCCGCCCTCCGATACAGGATCATGGAAGGGCGGCGCGGGGGTTTCGAGGAGCTGCGCACATGGGCCGCCCCAACCGGGCCGCACGGGCCGCCATCACCCAGCGGCGTACCGACGCCATCGACCTCAAGCTGGCCGGGGTCGACTGGCTGACCATCGGCCGCAAGCTCGCCGCGGATCCCGCGAGCAACAGCGACCGGATCGCCTACCCGCAGGGGTACGGCATCGAGGCGTACCGACGCGGCGCCGAGCCGCCGAGCGACAGCCGCCTGATCGAACTCGCCTGCAAAGACGTGTCGAAGGCACTCGCGGAGCGCAGCACCGTACTGGACGAGAGCACCGATGAGCTGCGCAAGCTCATGGCAGAACGGCTGGAGCGGCTGTTCTTCGGCGTGTACCGCTCGGCGATCCGAACCGGTGACCTCGCCGCCGTGGACCGCGCAGTGCGCATCATCGAGCGCAGCAGCCACCTCCTCGGTCTGAACCGCCCTGTCCGCACGGAGATCACCGGCGCCGACGGCGGCGCCGTACAGGTGAAGACCACAGGTCTCGATGAGCTAGAACGGCTGATCGCGCTGGCCGGCGACTCCGGATCCGAGGATGGGGAGGGCTGACGAGTCTGCGGTTCTCCAGCTGTACCGCACGCTGCCCGCGTCGCGCCGCCGTGAGATCGCCGCAGCCTCCACACCACAGCCCCGTGCCCGCCTTGCCCAGATCGAGCGGGGCCTGGCGATGGACCGGTCTCCCGGCGCGATGGCGGCGATCCTTCCTCCTCCACGGCCCGAACCGCAGCGGCGATGTGAGCGGTCCAGGACTCCTCGACGCTCTTGAGGTCCGGGTCCCGACGCAGGGCCCGCGCCTGCGCAGGGTCCTGTACCCGCGTGAAGTCGGAGCTCGCGCGGCCCGCCGCCGAGACCGCCATGCCCGCGGCCACCGCGTCGTCCCACGCCGATTCCACTTTCTTCTTCAGGTCGGCGAAGCCGGTGTGCGCGTCCGTCAGAAGCTGGGCTACAGCCTTCGCCTCCGTCTGCGCGGACCCGTACTCCCGCCGTGTCGTCGCGAACCTGGTGTGAGCGGCCTCGACGCTGAACCCGAACCAGTTCTGGCCGAAAGTGATCTTCTGGACCGTCTCCCCGTAGCGCTTTTCCACCTTCGACAGATCAACGGCCACGGACTGCCATTTCTCCGCAGCCGTCGTCAGGACGCCGAGATCGGTCGTCATGACTTCCTGGTACGTCAACACGCGCCCGCCCCCCTACAGCCCGTCAGGCTTCGACTTCGGACCCAGCGCACGGAGCCCATCACCCGTCTGCACGTCCTTCTGCACGAACATCCCCAAGGCAGCGCGCAGGGAGGCTTTCTCACCGCTCAGACGTCCCATGAGCATCTGGACCTGCCGGCCCCACATCTCCGACACCTTCTTCAGGCCGGACGCCGTCTCCCAGCCGTCAAGGGTTCGTGCCGCCGCGTTCGTGAGCTCTTTCGCACCGTCCGCGGCCTTCTTGGTACTGGGCTCCAACTCGGTCTCGACGGTATTCGCCGCCGCGGTCTTCTCCGCCGGCGACGAGCCGAACAAGCTGCCCCCGCCTCCCGGAGCAACCAGGCCAGGCGGTACACCGTCTACGCCGTTCAATCTGGTACCGGTGCTGGCCGGATCTTCCGCCATCCCAAACCCCTCCCCCTCTTCCCCTTTTGGATCAGAAGCCCACACCTGCCAAGGGTTCCCCGATCTGGCCGCGGCCACCAGCCAGCTGCCCGACGGCCTGGTCCTCGACGGCGGGTTCGTCGTCTGGGACACCGCAGCCGGCCACCGGTCCTTCGACGCCCTCCAGCGCCGGACCGCCGCCCGCAGGCGTACCGCGGCCGCGCTCGCCGCGAAGACCCCGGCGTCTGTCCGCCCGCGCAGCACAGAACACCGCCATGAGGGAAGCCCTGGTAGACCTGCCGCCCATGGTCATCGCCGACCTGCTCGGCATCCACGCCAAGACTGCCGAACGCTGGGCCGCCCCCGCCGACGGGAACACGTCCGAATATTTGGCAGCGAGACGGGGCGCCCCGCAGGGCTAGGAGTGTGGGTCAGTAAACAACTCCTGCAATGCCGCGCCTCGTGGTGCAGTGCGGCTGCCGACCGTTGCTCTTGAAACAGTGTGGCTGCCGGGCAGTCGTGATGCGACAATCCGTCCGCAACTTGATCCACATCTGCGTCCCGGAGGTACGCATGGACATCGCCTCGCTGCTGCCGTTGGCCACGTCCCGCTTGTCGCTGCGTCTGTTCACTCCCGGCGACGCCGACGACCTGTACGCCTACCAGAGCCTGCCGAGCGTGGCGCGCTACTTGTACCGGCCGGCGCACACGCGTGAGCGCAGCCAGCAAGTTGCTGCCGAGCGTGCGGCGCAGACGGCTTGGCGCGCCGACGGGGACAAGCTGTCGCTCGCTGTCTGCCGACGAGATGAGCCCGGCGTCCTTGGCGAGGTGAGCCTCCGCCTGGCCGATGCCCGCGCCGCCCAGGCCGAGATCGGCTGGACTCTCGACCCAGGCCACGAGGGGCACGGCTACGCGACCGAGGCGGCCGCGGCGCTGGCCGAGTTTGCCTTCGACACGCTGGGCGTGCACCGGCTCTACGCACGGCTGGATGTGGAGAACACCGGGTCTGTGCGGGTCTGTGAGCGCCTCGGGATGCGCCGGGAGGCGCACCTGGTCGAGAACGACCTCGACGGGGATCGCTGGGGCAGCGAGTACATCTACGCGGCGCTGTCCGCGGATCTTGACAATCGATCAGGCGATTGAGTCCGATGCTGCCAGGCTGGTTCTTCGGCTCTGGCATCGTGTGCCTGATCTGACGTCGTCGCAGGTAGCACCCGTTGCGGCAGGAGCCTTACATCTTGTCACCGCCGGCGTGACCAGATCGGGCGCGGGGGTGCTCGCCCTGTGGGCGAATACTGCAATTCTCGAAAACCGACACTCCACCAGTGACGCAGAAACACCACCGAGGCGATACGCCCGGCGTTCGCCGCCGGGCGTATCTGGCTTGCGGATCGGCTATCGACGCTGCGGGTCCGTGGCAGCCAGTACCGCGTCGGCCTGGTCCCGAGCGCGCTGCAGGTCGGCTTCACAAGTGCACCTTGTGTCGTCTGCCCGTGCCGAGATATCCGCGGCCCCCGACGGACAGCTTCTTCCGGATCCCGGGCGAGCTTCCCGCAGGCCGCTGCGGCGACCGGCACACCGCCCAGTCCCACGAGCGCGTCATGCACCCCGGTCTGCAGCCAGTCGGCCTGGTTGTCGTCAGCCCCGGCAACCGCGAGAGCGATAAGCCTTATGGCAGCGACCGTCCCCACCCGGGCCAGGGCCTCTGCCGTCTGCCGGGTCACCGCCGTGTCCTCCACATCCAGCAGCAGTCCGACCAGCGTTTCCGCAGCCTCAGGAACATCAGCGAAGGAAGCAAGGTCACGCCCGGCACGAACACGTTGCGTCCACGAAGGAGACGACGCCTCAGCCAAGGCCTCCTCCAACCCACTCGTCATCTCTGGCACGACCAGACAGTCTCTGAGCTTGTTCCGCTTTGACGGACACCGTTGGTGTGTTGGTCAGGCCGCCAAGGCGGTTTCGTATTCGGCGGGACTGCGGTAGCCGAGGCTGCTGTGGAGCCGTCGCAAGTTGTACCAGCTTTCGATCCACTCGAATATGGCGGTGTGGGCGGCGGTCCTCGTGGGCCAGGGGTGGGTGTCGCCCAGCTCGTTCCTCAGGGTGGAGAAGAACGATTCCGCGAGCGCGTTGTCCCAGCACTGACCGGTGCGGCCGACGGACAGCCTGATGTCGAACTGCAAGGCCAGGGCGGCTAGTTCACGGCTGGTGTATTGGCAGCCTCGGTCGGAGTGGAAGATCACCGGGCCGGACGGGCGGCGGGTGTGGCAGGCGGCCTCGAGGGCGTCGGCGACGAGTTCGGTTCGCAGGTGGTCGGCGGTGGCCCAGCCGACGACGCAGCGGGAGGCGATGTCGATGACGGTGGCCAGGTAGAGCCAGCCCTCGTCGGTGGCGATATAGGTGATGTCGCCGCACCAGCGCGTGTCGACCGCTGCCGGGTCGGGCCGAAAGTCGCGGAGGACCAGGTCAGGACGCGTGGCGGCCTGGGGGTCGGGGATGGTGGTGCGGTGCCGTCGACGACGGTGGCGGCCGGCGAGTCCGGCTTGCCGCATCAGGCGGGCCACCCGCCTGCGGCCGCAGCCAGCGCCCTCGCGCTTGAGGACGGCGTGAATGCGCGGGGATCCGTAGGTTCCGCGTGACTGCTGGTGCACGGTGGTGATCCGCTCGGTCAGCTCAGCGTCTCGCGCCGTGCGGGGACCCGGAGCGCCAGTGCGGCGGGCGTAGTAGGCGGTTCGGGAGACCTCGAGGAGTTCACACGCCTTCTTGACGCTGTGACCTGCAGTTTTCTCCGCCTCGATGAACGGGTGCACGTTCACCGGGTCTCCGTCGCGAAGAAAGCCGTCGCACGCTTGAGGACCTCTACGTCCTCCCGCAGCCTGCGGTTCTCGCGCCGCAGAACCGCCAGCTCCTCGCGCTCGCCGCTGGTCAGACCGTCCCGATCGCCCGCATCGACCTCGGCCTGACGCACCCAGCTCCGCACCGCGGTCTCGGTCAGGTCGAAGTCCTTGGCCACCTGGCCGACCGAACGGTCACCACGCCGGCACAGACCGACGATCTCAGCCTTGAACTCCGCCGTGAACGAGCGTCGAGGACGCACCTTCTTCTTCCCCATGCTCTCCATGATGGACATCATCCTTCCGGGGCCCAAGCCCCTTATCTCGGATGTCCGTCAAAGCGAAGCAAGCCCACTCATGGCCACAGAGAAGATCGAACCCCGGGCAGAAGCTGCCCACACGCTTGACGAGAACATAGAGGCACCTCCCCTTGGTTCTGATCACGAAGTCCGAACCATCACACGGCATCATTCAGGGATGATCACTATTCATCTGAAGTACGAGATAGACGCTGACAAGCTTGAGGATTTCGAAGAGTACGGTCGCCGCTGGGTCCGGCTCGTCAACCGTTTCGGCGGGACGCACCACGGCTACTTCCTGCCGAGTGAGGGCGACAGCGACATCGCCTACGCCCTCTTCTCCTTTCCCAGCCTGGCCGCGTACGAGCAGTACCGCACGGACAGCATGTCCGACGCGGAGTGCCAGGAAGCGTTCGAACTGGCTCGCGACACCGGCTGCATCAAGCGGTACGAGCGCCGCTTCCTCCGGCCGCTCGACGGCCTGTCCTAGGTGTATTGCCCTGTGAGGTCGGGGACGCGGCTGGCGGGGTGGTTTGCCCTTGAGGGCGGTGTGTCCGACGTGGTGATTGTAGGTGAGCAGCCACTGGGGGAATGCGTCGCGTCGTTCCTGTTCTGACCGGTAAGGGCGGGCGTAGACCCACTCCTCCAGCAGGGTGCGGTTGAGGCGTTCGACCTTGCCGTTGCTCTGGGGCTGGTAGGGCCGGGTTCGCTTGGCGCGATCCCGGCCGCCGCCAGCAGATCGCGCCAGGCGTGCGACTTGTAGCAGGAGCCGTTGTCGGTCAGCACGCGTTCGACGGTGATCCCGACGCTGGCGTAGTAGGCCTGCGCCCTGCTCCAGAAGGCGGTGGCGGTTCCCTTCTTCTCGTCGGGCAGGATCTCGCTGCAGGCGAAGCGGGAGTGGTCGTCGACGGCGGTGTGGATGTACTGGTAGCCCAGACGGGGCCGTTTCCTGCGGCCGGCCCGGCGGCCCAGGACCTTGTGGCCGCGGCCGTCTGGGATGTTCCCGAGCTTCTTGATGTCGACGTGGACCAGCTCGCCGGGCCGGTCGCGTTCGTAGCGGCGTATGACACGGCCGGTGGCCCGGTCCAGATGGGTCAGACGGGCCAGGGCGAACCGTGTCAGGACCCGGTGCACCGTCGAGGGCACGAACCGCAGGTGGTGGACGATGCGGGCCGGTCTCCACCGCCGCAGGACCCTGACCTTGACGATCCGCCGCTCGGTGCGGGTCGCCGTCCGTCGCGGGCTGTGGTGCGGGCGGGAGGAGTGGTCGCTCATGCCGGCCTCACCGCGGGACCGGTAGCGGGTGGCCCAGCTTTCTGCGGTGGTGGGTGAGACCTGGAAGCGTTCGGCGGCACGGCGCAGTGGCCAGCCGTCCTCGACCACGCAGCGGGCCAGACGCAGGCGTCCGGTCTCGGTCAGGGCTCGGTGCAGGCATCGTCTGCACTCCTCTCATGAGACCCATCTGACCCTCTGTCACCACTTCCCGCATCTCGGGGGAACCTCAGGGCCAGACCTGGGGGTTCTTACCACCGCGTACCCCGCCTTCAGGCGCCCCTCGATGTCGCTGCCCGCTCTCTGTCGCCCATGCCTCGACCGCCTCGTGGACGACATCGACCTGATGGCCCCAGGCCTTGAAGGCCGCCGTCCCCTCCGCGTGGGCGTACACCGACCAGCCGCCCTCCGCCGAGGGCCGCCTACGACGATCCTGGACCTCCCGCACCCACGCGGTGTCAGAACGCTTCGGGAGCCGGATCAACGCGTCGGTCAGTTCGATAGCAGCCACGGCCGGAGCCTGGAGCCCGACTCTGACAACGCCGGTGGTCGTCGCGCCTCCGGCTACTGGTCTAGAGCGGGCGAGTGACGTCGTCGAACCCGGGCAGGTGTAGTTCATGGACACACTGAAGGGCTGGGAGCGGGCGATCGAGCGGGCCGAGCAGGTACTGGTGGAGAAGCTGTTCGGGAGTGATGCGATGGAGGTAGAGGTGGTCGAGGTGCTGCTGCGGACGTGCGACGAGCAGGCCGTCGTGTGCAGCTCCCAGCGCACGGTGGTGCCGAACGTGTACACCGTCGAGCTGCCTTCGCCCGTGTACGCCGAGATCGGCCCGCACCTCACCGTCGTGGGGCAGGAGCTGACCGACCGGTTGGAGCGCCACGGCGAGCGCGAGGGCTACGAATGGGCCGGGCCGCTCACGGTGCGGCTCGACGAGGCCGAACAGGTCCCCAACGGCCGCTACCAAGTCCGCTGTGCCCCCATGACACACATCACCTCCGCACCACTGAGCGCTCCGAACGCGTAACCCGGCGGTCCTGCCGCCCCCGTTGGGTTCGCTCTGTCACCATTACGAACGCCTCGTGGGGCGGTCGGCCTACTGGCGGGCCACGGTCCTGTTTGACGGCGAGTTGGGAAGCAAGCACCCACACCTCGGCGGCCTGGGCAGCGCCAGCCGGGCCTTGGCTCCCTCCGGTGCGCGGCGGCGTCCAGGAGCAGCGGCAGCAGCTGATCGACCTGCCTGGCGGGCCGCCGCTCAGAGAACACCCTCAGCCCCGCCGACCCCACCTAACGCGCCCCAGGTCGCGGTTGGGGCCTCCGCGCGGCGGCCCTCGGACCGGGGGCGCCGCGCGGAGGCCCGGGGGCAGGGCTTAGATTCGGCCGCGTGACCGTACCTGCCGTCTTCTTCTGGATCCTGCTGGCCCTCGCGGCCGTACTTCTCCTCCACGCCGCCCGGGCGCTGCCGCGCGCGCTCCGGGCCGAGCCCGGCGCCCGGACCGACCCATGGCTGACCTTCGCCGACAACGTGCTGTCGCTCCCGCTCACCGTCGCCCTCGCGCTGGGCGCGATGGAGGCGGCGTTCTACGCGACGCTCCTGCTGGGCCCCGTCGCCACCTGGAGCCTGGTTCGCTCCTTCCGCTCCACCGCCGCGTCGAAGGCGGCCTAACGGCTGGTGGCTGGCTGCCTTTGACCTCACCCACCAGACCGGGGTCGCGCCGCCGGCCGCGAAGGACCAGGGCGAGGTGACGGCGTGCCTCGGCGTGCAGGTGCCGCCGGTGGAAGCGGCCGCCGCCGTTCATCACGAACACCACCGCCGCGACATCCACGGCCGCCAAGGCGACGTCGACGATCACGGAGACCCGGGCCCGGATCGCCGCGGCTGCGGCGCGGGCGCGCTCGAGGAGCGAGTTGATGACGTCGGCGGCCACCTGGAGGTGTTGATCGCGCTCTGCTTTCTCTCGGCGCGTAGTTGCGCGAGGGGGCGGGGCCCCCGCGCCCGTGTACCCGGACACAGCACCCACCCCGCGCAGCCCTGCAGGAACACCCCCACGAGCGCCCCGAACGCGACCCGCGGCTGCCTGCCCGACATCACCACTGCATCGTCCCTCCGTTGCGCGATTCTCCTACATGGGAACGATGGGACACCCCGGGCCCCGCGTGACCGCACTGCCCGCCGAGCCCGCCCTCTAGCCCGCGTGACCGCCACGCCTACATGTGGGGTTGGCCGTAGTACCGGCCGAACCGCTCCAGATAGTTGGACTCGCCGGCCTGCTTGGCCTCGTCGTACTCCGGGGCGTCCTTGATCTGGTCCTTCGTCCGGTCGACGTAGACCTTCTCCCCGATCATGTCGATGCGCTCGATGGTCCCAGCCGGCAGCAGCACACGCTTGCCGAAGATCCACGCCCCGGTGTCCACGACCAGGTAGGAGGCTCCGACATCCTCGGAATGCTTATCGATCTTGCCGATGCTCCCGTCGGTGGCCTCGACCTTGTAGCCGACGATGTCGGTGCCCTTCAGGTATCCCGCACGAGGGTGGTAGCCCCAGATGTCGAACTCGCTCACAGCGACGCCTTTCGGTTGTCCATGACTACGGACAACCTGACCAGATCGCACCGAACGCAAAACCCAGGCACGGGAAAGCCACTCCGCTGCCTGCCGCTCACGCTCTCCCGACCGCGACGGCGTCCCTACCGCCGGGCGCGGCAGCAGGACATCGACGGGGTTGGTCCGTATTCCCCGTCCCGGAACTGTGGACGGTCACGCAATTCCCCGGCCCGACGGTCACGTAATTCCCCAGGTGCTCGTGGTGGGGACGCCTGGTGGGTCGCGGGTCAGTCCCACCAGAGCACGACGAGCAGGTGGCGCTTGGCTGCGTCGAGGTAGAAGTTGCGCAAGGCGTTGAAGTGCTCCAGCAGGTACGCCCTCAGACCGCCGGTGATGGGGCCGCCCATCTGGCCGATCGAGGATTCGGCGTCACGCTCGTCGGCCGGCAGGGCGGCGAGAAGGACGGGCATGTAGATCTGGCCGAGCAGTTCGGAGACGCGCGCCACTTCAGAGACGCCCAGGCCGGTTGGGGTGGCCCCGAAGGGGGCTATGGCGTGTGGGTGAGTGTTAAGGAAGCCCAGGTCAAGAGCAGTGTCGCCGTCGGTGGAACGGCGCAGAGCATCGAGAAGGACCTCTTCAAGCCCGGCCACCTCGCCGACGCGTTTCAGCAGCGCCGGTGCCCAGTCCAGGTCCAGGATGTCGGACGCCGGTGGATCCCAGTGGGGATCGTGGTCCGATGACGCGGCGGCGGACTGACGGCATGCGGCGAGAAGCCCCTCGGGGATGCGGGCGAGCTGCTGGGTAACGGCCATGACGGCAGTATGCCTGCCGCGCCTACCGGATTTCGGGCTGCAGGCTCAGAGCTGCCCACGGTCGCCGCCCCCATGGGGACTCGTGACCGCCGGGGTGGGGAATTACGTGACGCTCAGATCCCGAAGCCTGGGGAAATACGTGACCGCTCACAAACGAGTTCGCCCACGGCCATGGCATGCGACGCTGCCGCTACCGAGGCCAGAGCAAAGCCCACATTCAACACGTCCTGACCGCGATCGCCGTCAACATCGAGCGACCCAGCGGACTACCGTCGGCCGAAGGAGCCCCTCCGCCCCGACAACCGACGGCCTTCCAGAACTACCTCGACCAGCACAAGATCCCCCGGCTCACAAGATCCCCCGGCTCACCTCCTGGCGAACCCTCGGCAGATGAACTCGACGCCTCCAAGATCCCCGACAGAGTCAAGCTCAGGGCCAGGCGCAGCCCACGGGCGCCGGTGGTAATACCTTGCACACAGGCCAGATGGTCTCCTCCGGTGGCTGTGGCAGTCACCAGCTCTACGGCCCGGCATCTGGCTCTGCGCGGTCGCGGAGTCCGGCCCGGGCATGGAGCCGGGACCGGACGATGGGTGCGATGTCCATGGGCGGCACCGTACTGAGTCCACTGGTCGCACCCTTGGGCGCTTCGCGTAGTCCGGGCACAAGGTCCGGATCCCTGCGCTTCCGCACCCAGACGCTTCACCCGGCCGGCGTAGTCCGCCTGGGCGGTCACAGGCGCCAGGCACGCTCACGAGGACGCGACCACGCCGCGGTGCGTCAATGCCGGCAGGACGGCCAGACGCGGAGCAGCTCGGTCCGCAGCACGGGTGTGCCGTCGACCGGTGCCGGGTCCTCCGTGGTCGGCTCGACTCCTCGGGCGGCGACTTTGTCGAGTGTCGTCAGGCCTTCGGGGCCGACCGTGCCGAACACCGTGTAGTTCGGTCGCAGCGCGGAGTCGCCGTAAACGACGAAGAACTGTGAACCGTTCGTGTCTGGACCGGCGTTGGCCATCGCCAGCAGGCCGCGCCCGTAGAGGCGGCGCGCGCCGGTCGGGTCGGTCGGTGCCGGCGGCAGGTCCACCGGCAGCTCGTCCTTGTACTTGTACCCGGGCCCGCCCTCACCGGTACCGGTCGGGTCGCCGCACTGCAGGACCTTCAGCGTCGGATACGCCGTCAGACGGTGGCACACCGTTCGGTCGTAGAACCCATGCCGTGCCAGGTGCAGGAAACTCTGGACCGTGCACGGCGCCTTGGCCTGGTCCAAACGCAACGGGAGCGGTCCCTGGCTGGTCGGAACAGCCATGTCAACCGTGCCACGGCTGGGGGTGCGTCGTGGGTCAGGCGGCAGCGGAACAGGACGCGCGGGCGGCTCGTCCGGGGTCTGTGTGTACTGGCAAGGGCCGTGCGTCGTGCGCGGCGGAGCACCGTCGGAAGCGGTGGCGACACTCCCCCCGGACACGACTAACGCCACGGCCGCAAATGTGCTGATCAGTGCCCGTTTCATCTCGCACGCCCTCCCGATGATCGCCGAGTTCTGAAGCGGTCGCATTCTAGAGCGTGGGTTTGGTCTGCGGCGATAGTTACTGAGGATTACCTCGACGACCCAGCGCTGCTCCTGGTCGTGGGCGATCGTCGCGGGGCCGGAGGCGGTGACCTTCAGGTCCGCCTTGCGGACCTCGGCCGGTATCCAGGCGTGGCCGTGATGGCCGTCGTAGCCGTTGCCGTAGTTGTCGCCGCAGTTCGTGTCGTAGCCCTTGCCGTAGCCCTTGCCGTTGTTGCCGTGGCCGTTGTTCTTCACCCAGGCGTCGCCGTAGTTGCCGCTGTACTCCGCGGCGGCGGGTCCGGGGACCGCCACCGAGGCGCCCGTGACGGCGACGGCGCCGAGCAGGGCGGCGGCGTGGCGGGATGTGCGGTTTCCACGGGAGAACATGAAGCAGACGGCCTTTCGGTCGCAGAAGGAATAGGGTGCCGCGCTCGGCGACATCGATAGGCCTGCCCCCCCTGAGCGCGCTCGCTGTTCCGTATGCCGATAGACCCGGATCAGCCTGCCCTTCGCCCCGCTCCACCCAGGACCCGCCTCGTCCGAAAGAACCAGTCAGGACTTGCCATGCCCCCTCGGCAAGGCAACTCGTCCACGCGAAAGCCAAGATCGGCCCGGCATTGAACCCGCATCGCCCTGCTGCAGACCGGTCTGCTGGTCATGGCACTGGGCTCCCGCCCCGGCCTCGCTGGACACCGGCCGGGCGGGCCTGGGTGGCAACGGCGGCTCAGAGTTGCCGGACACCACGGGCAACGGCCACGACCGTGGTGACGGCTACGCCGCCTTCATCTGGACGTCCTGAGTCCCGCCACGGGGAAAGCCCGCGCCCCTGACGGGCGCTTGCCGCGCAGCAAGAGCACCTGGCTCCAGTCGGCCTCCAGGGTCGGCTGGGGCCTGCGGTATGTCAGGCATCGACTCCTGCGCGTGCAACGGGAAGACCACCCGAGTGGGAAGCCCGTTCGAGTCGCACGTTCCATGATCGGTTGAGATGCGGCTTCTGGGTACCGGCAGACGCTTCACGCCAGACCACCGGCGCATTCGGCGGGGCGGTCCCTCGACTTCTGCCATCCCCACGAGGACTACTCCTCGATGTTCAGGCGGGCGATGTCCGCGGCGTACGCGGCGGTGCGGACCGTCGAGGTACCCGACACGAACAGGCCGACGCCTCCGATAGCGAAGGGAAGAGAGAGCAGCAGGCCGGCGGTGATCGGGCCCCAGTCGCGCGCGCCGTCGCAGCTGTCTCCCTCGTCCACGCGGTAGGACTCGCGGAGATATCCGGTCTCGTGGAAGGCGCGGGACTTGCACTCGATAGCACCGCGGTGGCCGTCGACGCTGAAGGGGAACACGAGCAAGTACCCCAGCCACAGCCAGATGAGTACGGCCACGGCCATCAGGCCCCGTCCCCAGCCCTGTTCACGCAGGCCCCGCACCCGGAACTCCCTGTCGTACACCTGCGCCAATGAGTTCATAGGGGTGACATTCATACGGGTGAATCTAACCCAACCGACCCTTGACCTCGCCCTCTCGGCTTCGGGATGACCCACCAGGCGCTGGACCGAGGACTCCCGGCCACCTGGCTCCCGCTGACGTCCGCGGATCACGCTCGCGGAGGACGGCCCGGCGGGGTCTGGAACCTGGTGGTCACGGTGCTGCTGGAATGAGGCGGTCGTCCCACGCGAACACACCGGTGCCCCTGGCCCAGCTGAGTCCGTGGACGCCGACCGGCCCCAGCATGCTCGGGACATCCGCCGCGGTCTGCCGGGGCTTGTGGAAGCGGGTCACGTACCAGATGCCCCGGATCGGGTTACGGCAGTACTGGCCCGCCGCAACGTGGCACTTCGGGCAGGGAACCGCGGCGCAGGCATCCCAGGCCCGCCGGAGAGCAGGTTCGACATCGGCCGGGTCATGCCCGGTCGTCTTGGACGTGAGCGCGAAGTACTCCATCGCCTGATCATGCAGTGGGATCAGTCTCCCGTCAGCCGAACGTGCCACCTTGTCGACGTCCCCCAACGCGCGCCCGGTCAGCTCTTGTCGGTGACCGGACTCGAGTGCCCTACTCCGTCCCGGAAGACGGCGCCGGCACCGCGGGTGTGCCGGGGGCCGGGTTGAGGCGGAGCCACGCCGTCAGGGCGGCCTGGAGCTCGGCGACCTCCTGATGGGCGAGGGCCTCGCCGCCGGCCCCGACCTGGAGGCGTACGTCGTCGGCGGTGACTCTCCAGCCGACCGCCCGGTGCGTCGGCGAGGTGACGGCGGAGCCGCGGGCGAGCACGCGAAGCGCTCCGTCGACCCGGGACGGAGGAGGTGGTGTCCGGTCTGCGCGGACGAGATGCTTGGGGCGCGCCGGCAGGCCGATGGCCGTGTAGAAGTCGCGGAACGCGTCGTCGAGGTGCCGCGGAGCGGACGGCGCGAGGCCGATTGGGAGGGAAACGCCGGCCCAGTCACCGGCACCAGGTCTATGACGCGGCCTGGCGCAGATCCCGCAACGACGGCGTGGCCAGACCAGCGACCCCGGCCACGCAGCCGAGGACAGAGCACAACGCGATCGCGCTCCTGGCATCGGCCGCGCTCGCGAGCCACCCCAGCACGTTGTTCGCCACCACCAGCGCCGAGCTCTGCACGAGCGACAGCAACGACTGGACCCGCGACAGATGCGTATCCGGAGCCCCGGCCAGGACCAGCGGCCCCAGGTGACACGCGAACATGCCCGATCCCGCACCGACCGCCACGGCGGCGACAACGGCCCAGGCAGGAGCCGGAGCCGCCGCGAGTGCGGCGAATCCCAGCGCGGCGAGTCCCAGACCAAGGCACGCGCCCACGCCGATCCGACGTATCGGCCCCCGACGGGCAGTCAGCAACGCGGCCAAGAGAATCCCGGCACCCTGCCCGGCGGCAACCAGACCTGCCGATCCCGGCCCCCAACCGTTCGAACGGGCCAACAGCGGGCCGAGCAAAGCGACTACCGGAAGCAGCCCCGCTGCAGCCGCAGCCGTCAGCAGCAACGCGGGCCGCAGGACCGGATCCCTTGCCACGACCTTCACCCCGTCGGCGATCCCCGCGAGCAGGCTCTGCGCGCGGGGGAAGGGTTGCGCCTCGGTCGCCGGGCGCACCCACACCATGACCGCCAGGACTGCGGCGAAGGTGCCTGCGTCGACCAGCGCTGTCCCGCTCAGGCCCGCGACCGCCACCAGCACCGCCCCCAGCGGCGCCCCGAGCAGGGAAGACACCTGGCCGCCTGCCTGCCGCAGGGCCATCGCTCGGGGCAGTTGCTCCTTGCTCACCAGGCGACGCGGCATCGATCCCGTCGCGGGGAGATAGAACGCATCGACGGTCCCGACCACAGCGGCGAACCCGATCAGCATCCACGGCGGCGTCCCCCAGACCCGTCTTGCCACGGCCAGGGCCAGTACGGCTGCGAGCATCACCACATCTCCGGTGATCATCACACGGCGGGCCCCAAAGCGGTCACCCACCGCCCCACCCAATAGCAGGAGTACGGTCCGCGGCAGCGTGATCGCGGTCAGCACGAATGCAGCCATCTGACCACCGTGGGCACTGGCTGCCCAGCTTAGAGCGAAGTAGAGGGCAGCGTCACCGGTCAGTGAAGCCCGGGTCCCCGCGAGCCACAGCAGATACGACCGGGGAAGAGCTGACCGGGATGGGGATGAGACAACGGAATCCGTGGTGCCAAGTGATGCCATGGGCGCTGACCATAGGTCCCTCAAGTTGGTCGAGGGCTAGTGACGCTCCATCAGGACCTTCTGATCGATGCTCGCTTCGCCGCGGTCTCACGAATTTCCTGGGCCCATGGCGAAGGGCTATGGCGATCCAACGTCACGGACATATAGTCTGCGAATCGTCGCAGTTCAGAGCAGATATCAGAGCTCCTGCGGTCGGTAAATTCGGCGACAAGCCACTCGTCGAGAAATTCCTGGATCTCCAGCATCGACCACAACGGCTCGTCCTCCACGTCCCGACCGCGGTGCTCGGCGGTGCGGCCGAGGTAACCGGGCAGGAACTGGCAGAACAGCGTGGCCACTGATTCGAGTGTGCGTTCGATATAAGGCCTCTCCGCCCGGGGAGCGTGGGCGGCAGGGCTGGAAAGTGATCTCCAGGGTGCGGCAAGCGGAGCGGAAGCTGAGGGTGCCGGACAAAACCAATGAAGTAACCGCGTTCACCGCCCTGTTGGACCCGTTCGACCTGAGCGGCACCGTGGTCACCGTCGACGCTCTCCACACGCAGCGCGAACCCGCGAAATGGCTGGTCGAGGCCAAGAACGCGCACTACCTCCTGGCGGTCAACGGCAATCAGCCCAGACTCCACGCCGCGGTCAGGTCCCTCCCCTGGAAGGAGGTGACCGCCCGTCGCTACGACCGCGAGGCCGGTCACGACCGACGCGAGACCCGCTCGATACGCACGCTTACCGTCACCGGTCTCGGCCTGGACTTCCCCCACGTCGTCCAGGCGGTGAAGATCCTGCGGCACCGCATCAATCTGAAGACCGGCAAGGTCACCCGGCAGACCATCCACGCCATCACCGACATAACCGCAGGCGAGGCATCACCACAGCGCATCGGCCGTATCGCCAGAGCCCAGTGGGGCATAGAGGCCGTCCACCACGTCAGGGACACAACGTTCGCGCAGGACGCTTCAAAGATCCGCACCGGACACGGACCGGAGAACATGGCCACCCTCCGAAACCTCGCGATCAACACCCTCCGCGACGTCGGCCACCACAACATCGCCGCCGGACTCCGAGAGGTCTCCTACACCCCCTTCGTTCGCCCACTCGACCTGCTCGAACTGCCCCTGACCTGCAACGGGACTCGACCAACCAGACTATGAATTAGCCCTGGCTACAAGCCCCTGAGAGAATCCCTGACATGCCAAGCCACACCGCGGAAGAGCTCCTCACCAACGTTCACGGTCTGACCCCTGAACGCGCGCAACAGCTCGGCGATCAGATCGACGAATGCAGACAGCTACTGGACACGAACGTCGACATGGACACCGTCCAGCAGCATCTGAAAGACAAAGGCGTCAGCATCATCCACGCCATCCTGATCACCACCAGACTGCTCGACGACGACAACCCGAGCAGACTGCGCACAGCACGCGAAATCGTGGAGTGCAGCCCAGCCCGAACACACAGCACTGCCTGACTACACAAACGCTCCCAAACCCCACCAGGACCAGGCCGCCGGGTAGCTGCGCGGCGGCGGTGATGAGGTCCGGGAAGCGGTCTTGGATCAAGGATCAGCGCCGGGTCTGGAGCAGCACCGCCCCGCCTGGTGCGGGTGGGGTGAAGACCAGGGCCCGGTGTCCGTCGAACTTCTACTCAAAGGCCCCAGGCCTCGGCCGTCCCGGGGGCCGGCAAGGCCTCGGCGGCCTGGGCGAGCATCGGCGCGAGAGGAGGGGTCGAAACCACTCGGGATGGCCTCCTCGCCGCTCGCACCTGCCGCCAGCATGACCGGCCAACGGCCACGGAGCCTGCGGGCGCCTCCACCAGGCCCGCCCTGTCGCTCAGACGGCCTCCGGAGAGCATTCGTCGCGACCTGGCATTGACCCGTTCTGCTCGAAGCCACAGTTCCGCAGCCCGGGTGCTCGGCCTGAACCGCCGCACTCTCAGCAAGTACGCCCGAGCCAACACCTGGCAGGAGGTGGTGCGGCGCCCGCCCCCGACCGCGTCCGGCCGCATGCCGGGCACCAATCGGAGCCAACGGTCCCGGCACGACTGCGGCGCCGGGGCGCGGGCGTCGAAGGGGATTGGCAACCCGCAGCGGGAAACGGCAACGGAAATCGGCAACGGCCCCCGGCGGGCCACCGTGAAGGTGGACCGCCGGTAGGGGAAATGGGGCGGACGGGAAGCCCGGATCCCGGGGCGGTGATCAGCCGTGGTCGCGGGCCCGGCGGGCACGGATCATCAGGGCCGTACCGAGCCCGGCGAAGATCGCGACGAGCCCGGCGCCGACGGCCGCGGTGGTGGTGGTGTCGTCGGCGGCGATCTCGGCGCCCGCGGCCACGGAGCCCTTGGGCACGACGGAGGTCTGGCCGGCGGTCTGCGGCTTCGCGGCGGCGGGCGTGGCGGAGGGCTGGGGCGTGGGCTTCGCGGAGGGCTCGTGGGAGACCGGGGTCTCCGGCCGGGGCTTCTCGGTGGGCTTCTGCGGGGTGTAGTCGTACGTGCAGCCCGCGGGCAGCTTCGGAAAGGCCGCGTGGCCGACCGGCTCGCCGTTCTGCAGGTGCCACTCCAGTACCGGCTCGGTGGAACTCGGGTTCAGAATGCGGACCTCGCCGTCGCTGGGCAGCAGCGCAGGCTCGAAACGGTTGAGCATCCGCCACGGCTGCTCGGAGAGGGGCCCGAGGAGTTCGGCCTGCGGGCCCTTCGGGGACATCGTCAGCCGGGCCTCGAGGCCCCGGCCCATGACCGTGCGGACGGGGGCAGACACGCAGGGGTCCGGCTTGTCGTCCTTGACCGGGTAGCTGGGGGTGCAGCCCTTGGGAAGGAGGGGGAAGGCCGCCGTGCCGATGGGCGTCCCACCGCCCTGGGTCCTCCACTCGAACACCGGTCGCGACCCGCTCGGGTTCACGATGCGGGCGATGATGCCCTCCGAGTCGGGCAGCGCGGGGTCGTGCGGTCCAGAACCTTCCAGGCCTCGCTGGATCCGGACGTGCGCAGGACGACCTTGGGGCCGTCCACGGACATCGACAGCTCGGCGGAGACACCCGCGCCGATGCTCTGCTCCTTGTTCGCGGAGACGCAGGTAGCCGGGGCCGCGGCGTAAGCGGCGCCCGCGGCGGGCGCGAGGAGCGCTCCGGCGAGGGCGATGGTGACGAGGGAAGCGCGGGCGGTACGCATGACGACTCCTGAGAGCGGTTTCGGAAAGGGAAGAGTGAGCCGCATGCCGCGTCGTCTCTGTCGGGCTTTCGTCCGGGTGAGGTTCTGGCGGGCTGCTGAGAAAGAACCTACGGATCTTGTTCGTGCGGACGATGTGCTTCCTGTCATGGCCCCGTAACAGGGACTGGAGCAGTCGATTCCAAGCGGATGGTCCGAAATAGGAAGGGGAAACAGTGCGCTGCGCCCATCCCCGCACAGGGGCGCCCGGCCTCGACGCTGTCCGCCTGGAAGCCAACTCGGCCTCCCGCCGTCCACCGCCTGAACCGACACCCCCCCGCCCGCGCTCCACATGGGCTTGCCCAGCTCTGCCTGACCACGACGGTTGCCGCAACCGCCACCGGCTCGATCGATACTGACTTCAGCTCGTCGGGGTGAATCTTTGTGAAGTCCCTGACGGGTGCGGGCGAGTGGCTGTATCCGTGGTGTGTGAGGTATGCGGATGGGGGCGGGCTGACTCCGACGGGGCGCCGGCGTCGGGAGTCGGTACGGATGCAGGCGGCTGAACTGTTTGAACAGCAGATCAGGCCGTCGGAGGTTGCAGGGCGGGTGCGGGTGAGCGTGAAGTCGGCTTACCAGTGGCACCAGTTGTGGCGGGACGGTGGTGTTCAGGCCCTGGCCTTCCGCGGCCCGAGCGGATCGCGGTGCCGTCTGTCCCCGCGGTGTCTGCAGAAGCTGGCCGTGTATCTGGAGCAGGGTCCGGCCGCTCATGGCTGGGTGGAGGACCAGGTGTGGACCGCCTCGAGGGTGGCCACGCTGATCGGCCAGAAGTTCCACATTGCTTACAGCGTCTCCGGGGCCACCCGGTTGATGCACCGGCTCGGTTTCTCCCCGCAGGTGCCTGCCCGGCGGGTCGCCGAACGCGACGAGCAGGCCGTCGCCGTGTGGAAGGAGGCGACCTGGGCGGAGGGGTAAAAGGGCGAGGGCGGCGTGCGGGCACCGCCGAAGACGTGCCCGGCCTCCTGCAGGCAGCCGGGCCCGACCCGGAGGGTCCCACGTGGAACGAACTATGGTCCCGCCTGTGCCACCAAGGAACGGTCTACCCTGCGAGCTACGCCCCCCTGCCCGCGCTCGCCGAGAAGGCGCGCCAGTTGACGGCTGCAGACCGAGCCACGCCCTTGCTCTTGGCCGCTTCCATCGTCGCCAACACCAACCGGCCCTACGAGACGCTTGATCCACAAGATGCCTACGCTGCCGAGATCGCTGAGCTGATCGAACTGGTGGAGCAGGCACTGCACCATCCGTCGCTGACCGACAGCCCAGGTCGCTACGTGGAACTGCTGGAAGCCCTGCTGGCTTTCGAAGGAGTCCAGGTGTGGGGGGAAGAACTGCACGGTCTCAACGGTGAGCAGTTCGAGGTTCCCTGCCCTGAGTGTGAGGCCGAGAACTTCGTGGTGTTCGGCGAGTACGACTACTTCTCAACCACCGACGACTTCTACATGAACGCGACCGCTGGGCACCGTAGGGAGTTGCAGCCCGCAGACCCCTCCTCTATGGAAGGAATGGCCGGGCGGCTCCACGCGCGAGCTCTCGCCGATGGCCAGCACGACGTCGCGAGCAAGCTGACCTACGTCTTCGGCAGTGCGTACTGCGCGGAGTGCGACGCCCCCTTCCGCGTCGATCACGCCATCGTGGCCCGCTGGAGCAGCTGACCTGCGACGCGCCACTGACGAAACCCTGCGCCTCACTGACATCGACTCTGCGCCCGACACGTGTCAGTAGGTGCTGGCGGCTCGAGGAGCATCCGGAAGCTGTAGAGGACGTTGTCGTGGAAGCGGTCGACGATGCCGCCGCGGCTGACCACTTCGCTGGCGACGAGGTCTTCGAGGGCTTTCCGCTGGGCGGCGTCGTTCGTTTCGATCCCCCCGTCGCCCCAGACACGGAGAAGGGCCTCGGCTTCGGCGGGCTGGATGTCGACGGAGACACTCACCGTCGCCCTGCGGCGCCGCGACGCGAAGGAGTCCGTCACCGCCATCGCCACCCAGCTCGGGTCGGCCGTTCCACCCTGTACCGCACCCTTGCTGCGTACTACGAAGCCGCTCGATCAGGTCTTCCGGCTCCCAGTCCTGCCGTATCCACCCCACCCCTTACCGTCACTCGTTCAGCTCAACGAGGCGGCCGGCGCAGGGAAACGAGGGCTATGACAGTTGCTCAGCGCGCTAGGCACCATCTGGCGGTAGCTGTACGAGAACAGGGCCTGCGGGCAGGTCCGGGAGTCCGCTACCCGACCAGGCCACAGGTTCTGACCTCGGGGATGCCCAGGCAGTAGGCGAGCGTGGTTCCGTCGGTGTGCTCTCTCAGGAGGTCGAAATACTCTGCGGGAATGACGAAAGTGGCGACCCGCGAGGGCGGCATGATCACAGTGCCGAGCCTCCCCACCAGTTCCGGTCGGCTGCTGTTCTCGACCTTATAGAGCCCGATGGGGACGCTCTCTCCGGCGAGGTAGCCGTAGACCAGCAGGTTGTGTGTGATCTCCCACCCCTCTGGCAGAACCATGCCTGGTGCGTCGAGACCGGCGTTGTCGCCCGTCTCGGGCGTGGGCCTGGGCCTGGGCCCGGCGTCCGCACCCCCAACCACGGTGTCGAGTTGCGCGGACAGCAGCGGGTCCTCCGTTACCGAAGGGCTCGCGGCCACCCTCGCCGGTGTGACCTTCTCGGCGGGCAAAGGCACGGGGGTGTGTCCCGCCTGGCAGCCAAGGGTCAGAAGGCAGAACCCAGTCAGCCACAAGCACAGTCGCCGGTTCACTCGCCAATACCTCTCATCTTCGGGCAGCGTTCGGGGGCGTTCCTCAGCTCTTTCGCGTGCTGCTCTTCGTACTCGGTGCGGATCTTCTCCTCGTACTGGGTGCGGGCGTCGTCGGGGTTCGACCCGTGCGTATTTTTCGCGGCGCCGAATTGCTCCAGGGCCTCTTCGTGGGCCGTGCTTGCGGTTTGGTCGTCGCAGAGCTCCAGGCTCCAAAGCGCCAGCCAACCGTGCCAGCGCGCCCGTTGGAACGGGTCCTGTCCGTGCTTGATGGCATCCCGGATGTGTTTGATGGCATCGGACGTCTTCCCCGATCTGTGCGCAAGACTGGCGGCGATCGACTCAGCGAACGCACGAAGCTCGTCCGCACCAGTGACGTCGTGGGCGTCACTGAGCTTCTTCACGGCCTCCATCACAGTGCCGTCGTCCGTCACCAGATGTGCGGAGATGCGGCAGTACTCAACCTGAGCGCGGTTCACCACGGCTTTCAGTTGGCCGAGGTCGGTCAGATCTTTGTCGTCGGCCAGTGCCTTCAGGCGTTGTGAGACCTGTTTGAGATCCTCGGCCTGCACCGTACCCGGCTGACACAACTTCGTGGGATCGACCGCCCTGCGGTACGCGTTCGCCTCCAGGCTGAGGGTGGCGCGGGCGCGCGCCTTCGCCCGTGTGCCCGGGCGGCTGGTCAGAGTGTCCGACGTGTCCTCGATAATGCGGCTGTAGTCCTTGCGGGCCGCCTCCAGAAGCTTGGTCCGGGAGGGCTCCAAGTCCGCGACCGCTTGTTGGTCAGCCGCTGCGCCGCGGAACAGGAGAGCCAGGTCGGACGGCACGAAGCTGTTCCGGTCCTGCCGCTTCGGATCGAGCAGGCCGTCCAGGATCTGTCTGGCCTTGGCCGGGTTGCCGGCACGCCAGGCGTCCATTGCGTCCAGGAACTCTGCCAGAGCACCGACCTGCTGTGTCAGATCCGTGCGTACCTTCTCCCGCACTGTCGGCGATGTCGTCCATCCGGATTTCAGGGTAATCCGCTTGCCGAGGTACCAGCCTGCGAGCTCCGGCAAGTTGGTGACCTGGTCAGATTTGAGGTAGACGGCGGGCAACAGGTGGGTTTGGTGGCCGCTGGGCTCAGTACGGGCCAGGCCGGCCACGACGATCTCAGCGTCCGCCTTATCGGCGAAGGTCGCAGTCTTCCGCTCCAGGTTGTTGGCGTCCGAGCTGATCAGTTCCTTCAGCGGCAGTCCCGCCTCGGCCGCATAGTTTCCGACGGCGGTCGAGGCGGGAAGAAGCCCGCCCTTGGCCGCGAGGGTGAAGTTGGTGGCGAAATCGTCCAGTTCCTGTTGGTCCTGTTCGTCGTCCGCGGCGGCGAAGCCAGCCACCGCCACGTCCCGGTCCCCGGCCATTCGGGCAAGCGGAGGCGTGGGGCGGAACTCGACGAGCACTGTCACGCTGCCGAGGAAGAGGATCGCGGCTGCCACCCACACCAGCACGCGCGTCCGCCGCCGGGACTCGGCGAAGTACTCCTGGATGATCTTCTTAACCGCCACCGCGTATCCGGCCAGGCTGGCGAGAACAATGAACCACAGCAAGAACCCGCCAAGGCTGGTGCTGAGCTGTTCCTCCACGAGGAGCGCGGCAGGCACCGCGACCGCGAACACCGCAAGAAGCGGCCACAGGAGGCGGGCGCGACCGCCCTCTTCAGGGATACGGATGTTCTGCGCGGAATGCGGCATGAGGCTCCTCACCCGGTGACTCGCGCACGCCAGCCGAGCACGTCAGCCGATCAGCAAGGTATGGCCATCAGCGTCGGTCGGCGATCACCGCCACCGTGCCCCATGATCCAACTGCCAGGAAGTTGCTCACATCGAGTGACACGGTGAGGCCACGGACTTCTTCCACCGGTACGACGGACCACCTTCTAGTGGCCGACGGACAGGACCGCGGCCTTCCGGATCGGAACGCCGTCTCGATGCACGGCGAGCGGACATACGCACAGCTGCGGTGAAATCAGCCAGCTCTGCCACACGAGGTGTCGCCAAGCACTGACACATGCGTGTCGCCCAGCATCGACGTCGTCGGTGTCGGTCGGGGCGGGGCTCTTCCGTCCAGTGAGGGCGTTGGTCAGGACAGCGGTGTCGGCCACTGGTCGACACCGGCACCCGACCGGAGTACCCCAGCGCGCCGTGAACCGTACCTTGGTCGCAACGTGGGACAGATGAGCGAGACCGTTTCCCCCGAGCGTCGCCCGCGCCGCAGGCGCTTCGAACAGGCGCACCTGTGGAGCTCGACGGTGACCGGGCTGGTGGCGCTGGGGCTCTCGCTCTACAGCTTCGCGGCCCTCAGACGGTCCCCGGAGATCGACGTATCCCTTCCCCATGTGCTCCGAATCTCGCAGGAGAAAGACGTCTGGGTCATCCTCCAGCCGACCATGTCCAGCAGGCTGAACACTGAGGACGTGGAAGTGGTCACTGATGTGCGGCTGGCGCTCCGGCCCAGCGGCACAACCGGTGTATCGCCGACGCCCCGCTTCTATTGGGAGAACAACGTCAGCTGGAAGTACGACGAGCAGACCGGTGGCCTCAAGCACAATCCGGTGTCGGACCCGGCTCCCCTGGTCGTCAGTCAGAGCATGCCGCAGCAGCCGGTGATCCACTTCATCGCTGCGGAATGGAAATTCCGGCCGGGCCGGTACGAGGGCACCGTGACGTTGTCCCGGGCGAGCAGCCGGGCCCCGATCACCAAACGCTTCTGCCTCAACATCACGGAGGAGGATCTGGGCCAGTTCCGGTCTGGGGGCCAGTTCCGCCAATTCGAGTTCCGCAACGACGTGCCACCCGCCGCCAGCCGCCAGGGCGACTGCTACGCAGGCTGGGCGTAGGCCCTGGTTTCATCACCTCTGTTTGAGCATGTTCTGCGGCGGGCTTCTGGGGCTCTGGTAACCCGGGCCTTCCCCCAAGAAGGTGGGCACGCGGTTATTGATCACGCGGCGAGTGTGAGTCTAGCGGCGTGGTGTCGGCGTTCGTATTCGTCGGGGCTG
>NZ_JBEXOV010000054.1:0-51101 GCF_040611715.1 Streptomyces sp. NPDC006544
CGGCTGTTCGGCCGCCGCTGAGCCGGCCCCGCACGCCCGGGCCCCGGCCGCTCCAGGCCGGGGCCACGACACTGCTCAGCCGTGCAGCCTCCGCCACCAGGAAGCGAGAGCCGGCAGATCCGGCGGCTCGCTCCCGGTGACGCTGGGCGTCTCGGCGAACCGGACCGCGAACGCGGCATCCGCGCGGGGCAGCTCGTACCGGTTGCGCGGACTCGCGTACCGGGGCGCACGGCTCTGCCAGGTGATGGAGCCGGCCACGTAGTGCCCCAACGCCGCCAGGTGACGGCGCAGTTCCCTGTCCGCGCCCTCCTCCAGCCGCACCCGCAGGCCGATGAAGAGGTCCATCACCCGGTCGCGCAGGGCCACCGCGAGCGGAACCGCCTCGGCGGGCGAGCAGTTCTCCTGATTCGCGAGGACATTGACGAGGTTCACCTCCCTCGGCTCCAGGTGGTCGTCCTTGTCGTAGGAGAACAGGTCGTTGTCCGCGCTGACGACGAATCCCGCGGCGTCCGTCAGCGTCGTCAGGGCGGGCGAGCAGAGGACATCCGCCGCCAACTGGTCCCCGCGAGCGACGTCGGACCAGGTCAGCGAGAAGCGCGTACCGTTCGCCAGCGGACCCATGGCGACGAAGTCGTTCAGCCCCGGCACGGTCCCCGCCTCTGCCTGGGCCGCCCGCCAGGCGGCCCCGAGCAGCCAGTCGCGCGTGCCCTCGGCGAACCTGCGCAGCTCGTAGGGCGTGAGCATGGCGTGGGTACGGTCCACCAGGTCCACCAGGGCGCGGGTCATGGGCCCGTCGGGCAGCACCGAGGCCCCGGGGTCCTCGATGGTCCGCAGCAGACGCGCGCCGTGCTCGACGACGGCGGCCGTCCCCACCTCGTCGGAACCCGAATCCTGCCAGTCGTCGACGGCGTTGGCCCAGTAGTTCCACTCGGCGAACAGCAGGACGGCCTCCGCGCTCCCGTCCGGGACGACGCGGCAGGAGAAGTCGGCACTGTGGGTGGCGAGACCCCATGCGCGTTCCACAGGATCGGGGTACACGCCGAACGCGTCCAGCCACTCCACCGCCCGGGCCTCCACCTGTTTCGCCTCGGGATGGACGAGGTCGCGCTCCAGGGGGCAGTAGAAGGACGGCAGGCGCGGACCGAGGAGTGAGGGGCGCGGTGCTCCGGTCATCGGCCACCACCGGTCCGGAAGAGCAGCAGCCGCGTCTGCACGGCGTGGTCACGCCAGAGCCGGAAGAACTTGCTGTGCGTGATCGTCGACTGTTCGAGCCGTTCCTCGCTCCAGGCGCCGGGCTCGACGCCGGGGCCCGACCGGAGCCGATCGAGTTCGGCGGTGTTCCACGCCATGGACTGCACCCAGAACTCCGCCACCGAGTCCGTCACGTCCTCGTCCCGCACCAGCTCGAAACCGGCCCGCTCGGCCGCGGCCAGATATTCGCCGTGCCCTCCCAGTCGTGTTCTGTAGTAGCCGTTGATGAATTCGAGCCACTCGGAACGGACCACGAAGTGCTCCTGGATACCGAACCACCCGCCGGGCTCGAGCGCCTTGGCGACGACCTCGAAGAGCCGGTCCCGGTCGGTGTAGCCGCTGCTCTCGTTGGCGTAGACGGCGTCGTACGCACGGGTCTCGTCCAGGTCGTGCACGTCCGCCAGGACGGGATTCACCCGGGCCTCGAGCCCTGCCTGGAGGGCGAAGCGCCGCACGATCGGGACGTGTTCCGTCGCGACGGTCAGGCTGGTGACCGAGGCCCCGTGCTCCTGCGCCCAGTACAGCGAGGTGCCGCCCAGACCGCAGCCGATGTCCAGCAGCCGTCGCGGCGGCGCCTCGTGGGCGCCCCACGACCGGGCCGCGTGCTCGACTATGCGCTCCTGCGCGTCGAGCAGGCACTGCTTCAGCGCGCTCTGGGAGACGGTGGTGTCAGGAGGGCCGTCGGGGTACAGCCCCACGTGAAAGTGCACGCGGGGGCCCGGGCCGTACTTCTGGAGGATCTCCTGTGTCTTGCGGCTGTAGTAGATCTGCACGGGATCGTCCGCGGCTGAGCCCTGGTCGCTGCCTAAGGACGATACGAGGGGTGTGACGCGCATGGGGTGTCGCCCTTTCGTGGGTAGGGCTGCCGGGCTGCCTCCGGGACGCGCTGCCGCTCCCCACCGCGTCCCGAGCGGCACACTGTTGAAGCACGGATCATCGTGGCACTTCGCGGGCGTCACGTCAGCCCACTGGAGCAACACAGAAATCAGCGTCGGCGCACGCGGCGGCGTCGAGGAACCGCGCCCGCGGACGGCCGGGCCGGACGGGACTGGGCCGGACGGAGGCCGGGAGGGACGGCCGGGACGGCCGGGATCCGAGGTGCTCCGGCGCGCGGGTGAGGCAATCCGCCTCGCGGACCGGCTGCGGCGCCGCCTGACGGACGTACGGGCTCCGGCTCAGGCGAGGGGCTTGGATTTCCTCGAGGAGTTTCCCTGCGGCGCGTTGTCTCGCCTACGGTCGGCTCCATGAGCAGTGACGGCGTGGTCGTGGACGAGGCAATCCGTGCGGCGTGGGACTCCTACCGGGTCCTGGAGAAACGGACTTCCGCCAAGGAGCGCCAGGAGGCGCAGCAGCGGGTCAAGGCCGCGATGGACGCCTACGGGCGTGAGGAGGTGTCCCGGGGCACGGTCTTCCTGGTGGGCGTGCTGACCGGCTACCTGATCGCCGAACAAGCCGGTGCCGAGGATCGCCTTGATCCGCTCAGCGATCTGATCCCCGCTGTGATCCGCAGACTGCCCACCTTCGAGCTGGCCGACCCGGCTCAGGTGCCGATGGTCACCGGTGTCCTCATGGCTGCCGCGATGGGCATGGACACCGTGGCGTGGCGCGACCGGTTCGGACGGATTCCGCCGGAGGAGGCTCTGGTACACGGCTTCGTGTTGTGGCTGCTCGCCGACCTCTTCGATTCCCTGATCGGACAGCCCGGAGCCATCGACCGGATGATGCGGGAGACCTTCCACTCCATGGCCGCCGACCGCGGCTGACGTGCGGACGATTCCGAGCCGTCCGAGCCGACCGGCCGGGTCGGCCCCCAGCCCGGACCGGTCGCCGTCCTGATGGCGGTCACCCGCGCTGACCAGGTCGTCCGGATGCGCCAGCACTCCACCTCGTGTCCCCTCGATGTACGCCAGGCGGGGTGACACGGGTGTCCCGGCGCAAGAGTGCACGGGCTGCGGAGCCTCGGGCTGTTAGAGAGGCAGTGCGGTCTGCGCGATGCCGTAGGCCGGCCTACGGGCTCTGCCCGCATGAGGAACGAGGGGCGCAATGCGCGACATGACCACGCCCGGCCGACACCGCCATCCCGGCAGCCCGCTGCGGGGAAGGGTCGCGGTCGTGACCGGCGCCGCACGCGGAATCGGTGCGGCACTGGCACGGAACCTGTCCGAAGCGGGGATGTCCGTGGCGCTGCTGGGCCGCGAGGAGGCATCCTTGCGCGCGACGGCGAGGACCCTGCCGAACCGCAGCGTCTGCGTCGAGGCCGACGTCACCGACAACGCGGCACTGCACGCAGCCGCCCGGCACGTGGAAGAGGTACTGGGACCGGCCAGTGTGGTCGCCGCCAATGCCGGCATCGCCGTCGGCGGCCCCTTCGACCGTACGGCGCCCGACCTGTGGCAGCGCGTGATCGACGTCAACCTCACCGGATCCGCCAACACGGCCAGGGCCTTCCTGCCCCATCTGACCCGCACGCGTGGGTACTTCCTCCAAGTCGCCTCCACCGCCGCGCTGGGCTCCTCCCCCATGATGAGCGCCTACTGCGCCTCCAAGGCCGGCGTCGAGTCCTTCGCCCTGGCGTTGCGCAGCGAGGTGGAGCCCGACGGTGTCGCCGTCGGGATCGCCTACGTCCACTGGACCGGCACTGCCATGATCAGCGGCCTCGACGACCTCCCCGTACTGCGGGCCCTGCGCCGCCACCAGCCCCGCTTCGCCCGTCGGGTCCGCACTCCCGAGCAGGTCGCCGGCTGGCTCGCGGAGGGGATCACGCGCCGCTCCCACTCCGTCTACGCCCCGCCCTGGTTGCGCTGGTGCCAGCCGCTGCGGCCGCTCTTCCCGCCGATCGTCGCCCGCATCGCCCGCCGCGAGCTGCGTACCTCCGCGCGCGGCGAGCTGACGGCCGACGCGGTCGTCCTGGGTGCCGGAGGCCTCGCCGACTGGCACGCCTGGAAGCCGCCCGCGGGCTCCTGAGCCGTCGGCGGCCCCGTCGTGAGATCTCTGGCATCGGTGCGTCCCTCTGGGCGGTGGCTGCCCCGTCGTCCTCGTAGGCCGCCGGGCAGAGGCATCTGTCGGTCCACAGTGCCTCGCCCTGCCTGCGGCAAGCGAGCACCTCCTTGGTGCCTCGCCCTGCCTCCCGCGTCCTGTGCCGCGCGGTAAAAGTTTCACGAACGGCCCAACCGCGAACGCAATATGATCATCTTCCTTGCCGAGTCCGTCACCACCCCGACGTGACGGCTCGCGATCAAGGAGGTCCGCATCCCCCATGAGGCTCCCCCGCAAACGCCGCGTGGACCGCACCCGCAGTACGGACCAGACCGAAGGCCCCGAGCAGACAGACGGTCCGGACCAGACCGAAGGCGCGGAACAGGCGGACGGCCCGGAACAGACGGAAGGCCCACAGCCGACGGAAGGTCCGGAGCGCACGCGGCGCCCTACGGGCCGTACGAAGACCCGTGAGGGAGCCGGCCGGAAGGCCCGTCGCCTCCGCATCGACTTTCCCCGGAGAGGCCGCAGGGGCTGGCGGCGCTGGACGCCCTCCTGGAAACTGGTCTCCGGCCTGTTCCTCCTCTTCGCGGGCGCCCTCGCCGGCCTCTTCACCGCGGTCTACATGCGGGTCGAGATCCCGGACCCGCACGATTCCGCGCGCCGCCAGGCGACCGTCTACTACTGGGCGGACGGCAGCCGGATGGTGAGCATCGGCGACGTGAACCGGCAGGACGTGAAGCTCTCCCAGGTGCCGGAGTCCGTCCAGCGCGCCGTCATCGCCGCGGAGAACGAGGACTTCTACAGCGACTCGGGCGTCTCGGTGACGGGCATCGGCCGCGCCGCCGTCAACATCGTCAAGGGAGAGGAGACCCAAGGCGGCTCGACGCTCACCCAGCAGTACGTGAAGAACACCTATCTGAGCCAGGACCAGACCGTCCAGCGGAAGATCAAGGAACTCTTCCTCTCCCTGAAGATCAGCAACCAGCGGCCCAAGACGGAGATCCTCGAGGGGTACCTCAACACCTCCTGGTTCGGCCGCGACGCGTACGGCGTGCAGGCTGCCTCGTACGCTTACTACGGCATCCCGGCCGCGGAGTTGAACCCCAGTCAGGGCGCCCTGCTGGCCGCTGTGCTCAAGGGCGCGGAGAGCATCGACCCGTCCCTCAGCCCCGAGAACCACAAACGCGCCGAGGACCGCTGGAGCTGGATCCTGGACCGTGAGGTCGACACGGGTGCGATGACCGCCGAGGAACGCGCGAAGTACACGGACTTCCCCGAACCGAAGCCAACCGTCAAGCCGACCAGCCAGGCCGGGCAGATCGGCTACCTCGTCGACATCGCCAACAAGTACCTCAAGAGCCGCAGCGGGATCACGGACAAGGATCTGGCCGGGGGCGGCTACAGCATCCACACCACCTTCGAGAAGGACAAGGAGTCCGCACTCACCAAGGCCGTCGAGCAGGTGCGCGCGGACCGGCTGGACCCGAAGAACCGCGCGGAAGACCAGTACGTGCAGGTCGGCGCCGCGTCGATACGCCCCAAGGACGGAGCGATCGTCGCGCTCTACGGCGGCTCCGACGCGATCGAGCACTTCACCAACAACGCGGACACCTCGGGCGTGCCCGCGGCCTCGGCGTTCAAGCCCTTCGTGTACGCCGCCGCTCTGGAGCAGGAGCTCGGAGGCACGAAATCCCAAGCCGAAACCCCTGCCCCGGATCCCCTGAAACCCAGGGCGGCGGGAACGGCCCCCGCCTCCGCACACCTGCGCTCGGCGCTGGTGGATTCCGACCACATACCGTTCGTGGAAGCCGGCAAGAAGGTCGGGCTGAACAAGGTCAAGGACCTCGCGGTCGCGTCGGGACTGCGTGAAGAGAGCATGGCCAAGCTGGAGCCGACCTTCTCCATCGGTACCTCCACCCCCAGCGCCGTCCGGCTGGCCAGCGCCTATACGACCTTCATCAACGAGGGCCAGGCCACCGAGCCCTACTCGGTGACCGAGGTCGAGCGGAACGGCGTCGCCGTGGACGGCTTCGGCCGGCCCAAGCCGCGGCGGGCGATGAGCTCCGACACGGCCGCGATCGTGGGCGGGGCGCTGCGCCACGTGGGGTGGAACGCCGTCGGACCTCCGAAGAACCAGCTGACCTACGTCCCGTCCTGGGCGGGCAAAACCGGTCCGAACGACCGTATGAACTCCGCCTGGTTCATCGGAACGACGCCGGAGCTGAGCACCTCGGTCGCGATGTTCCGCACGAAGCCCGACGTCACGCAACTGCTGCCCATGCAGGGCGTCGGCGGCCCCGATTCCGAGCGGGGCAGCGCCTTCCCGCCGCTGATCTGGAAGGCCTACACCGACGTGGTGGTGCCCCCGCCGGCGTCCCCGTCGATCGGTCCTCCCCCGGGAGGACCGTGACGGCCCCGTAGCGCGAGCCCATCCCCGGCGCCGGTCGGATCGTTGTCCGGGCCTGGAGGCCTGACGGTCTGCCTGCCGGCAGGGGCTGGCAGGTGGCTCGTACGGGACTGGAGGCGTTCGGGCCGGACGCCGAGCTGTCGCTGCTCATCGCGCTCACCCACGCGGCCGAGGACGACGAGGACGACCGCGCCGAACAGGTCTACCAGGACGCTCTCGAGGTGGTCCCCGACCACCTCGGGCTGCTCGCCGGGTACGCGGAGCTCTGCCTGCGCAGCGACTTCCAGGACCGCCCGGCCCGCAACACCAGAGGTCCCGCCCTCGCTGCGCGGGTGGCCGAGCCGGCCCCCGACTCCCCCGCGATGCTCGGCGTGCCGTCTGCCCGTGGGGTGACCAGGGCAGCCACGGCACAGTGATGGTCACCGACCCGAAGCTGGTCGCCCGGGCCGACTCCCTGAGCGCGAGCTGCGCGCGGCGCTGGTCCAGCCGGCGGACGCCACGCCTTGATCTGAAGCCGCAGCTTCGCCCCGCCGTCGAAGCCCGCCGCGTTGGAGCGGGCAGAGGCACCGGGCCGTCCCACCGGACGGCGCCGTAGGCAGGGACGGCGCGGCGGCCGGTGCCGCTGTGGCCGTGGGGGCCGTCCCGTCGTGGACGGTCGACGCCGCCGCGGCGACGTCGAGCAACGTCGTCGTGGTCATGGCGCGTCAAGGCCAGCCGGGTACCGGACGACACGGCTCCCCTCGCACCGCCGGCCACGGAGCCACGGAGCCACAGGGCCACGGAGCGGCGGGTTACCGCCGTACGTAGTCCTGGCGGAGGGCCTCCAGGATGTCGGCGGCCTCGGGGAGGTCTGCGCTGCGGCACCGGGCTGCCGCGGCAGTGAGCCGGGCTACCGCGTCCTGGAAGCGGGCGAGGCCCTTGCCCTCGATCAGGGCGGCGATCCGGACCGCTTCGGCGCGCGGCACCTCGCCGTGCTCGCCGCCCTCCTCGTGGGCCGCGATGGCGGCCTCCGCCTCGGGCAGGGCCTCCTCGAAACGCTCGACGTCCGCGAGGACACAGGCCCGGCGGTAATGCACGGTGCCGCGCTCGTACCAGTGTGCGAAGTCCTCGGCGTCCTGCGGCACTCCGGCGCGGACGGCGTCCGCCCGTGCGAGGTGCTCGAGGGCCGATTCCAGGCTCTGGGGCTCCCCCGCCCGCACCGTGAGACGCGCGAACTGGCACATCATGCTGATGATCAGCGATGGGTTCGGTGCCTCGGCGTGGGCGGCTACCGCCCGCTCGTAGACGGTGGCCGCCGCATCCCACCGGTCGGCCATCGCCAGAGTGATGGCCGCCTCCGCCGCCACCAGGGTCTGGACCGGGCGGTCGTCCTCCCACGCGGCGACGGTGTCCGCCAGGCGCAGGAACTCCTCCGCTGCGGGCAGGTGCTCGCCGAGTTCCCGCAGCCCGCGGGCCAGCGACAGACGGGCCTGGGCGAACGCGCGTTCGTTGTCCGGGGCGTGCGCCTCGTCCACCAGCAGGGATTCCAGGACGGCGACCGCGTCCTCCGGCCGGCCACCGCGCCCCAGCACGTCCGCGAGCTGGAGGCGTACGTCGATGGCTTCGGCGAGCTCCCCTGCCTGGTCGAACAGCGCGGCTGCCTCGGAAAGATGCCGTACGGCGCCCCCCAGGTCCCCGAGGTGCGAGACCGCGTGTCCGAGCAGGGAGTACGTGGGGGCCAGCGCGAAGTCCGTGTCGTCGTACCGGGCCGCGTCGGCGAGCGCCCGGTGCAGGAGCTCCGCCGCTTCGTCGGGCTCGCCCTTGGAGAGCAGGAACTGCGCGAGCAGCGCACGCGGGCGTGAACCGCGCCAGGGTCGCACGGAGGCGTCCACGGCGTCGAGGGCCGCGCGCAGCAGTTCCTCGGCCGCTTCCGTGTCGCCTCCTCTGCCGGCCAGGTCCGCGGTGAGCTGCAGCGCGTTGGCCACGTGGTGGGGTACGGCCAGCCGCTCCGCCTCGGCGCGCAGCGTCCGGGCCAGCTCTTGGAACCGCTCCGCGGCGGTCCCCTCCGTCTCCGGCAGGTCCCGCAGCGCATCCTGGTAAGCGGCGTAGGCGGCGGAGTACCGCACCGCGAGGTATTCCAGCGCGGTCTCCTCCGTCAGGGGGGCCTGGGTCTGGAGGCGCTCCGCTTCGGCCAGGACGTCGTCGAGGCACGTGCGGGTCGCTTCGCGGTCCGCTTCCTCGGGGCTGCTGCTCCAGGCCAGGGAGCGGGAGCGTGCGTTGAGCGCGTGCCAGGGCATCCGCAGGCCCTCGTACAGTGCGGCCGCTCGCTTCAGCTCGACGGCGCTCTCCTCGTCCCGGTCCTTCTTGGCGAGTTCGTAGGCCCGTTGGTCGGCGAGCTCTGCCGTCAGGAGGTCCTGTGGGCCGAGCTCGTCGTCGTGGGCGGCGCTGTCGTTGGCCAGGCGTTCTTCGATGCGGTCCCAGAGCCGCTTCGCCCCGGGGTGTCCCGCGGCGGCCAGCCGGCGTGCTTCGCGGACCAGGGTGGCGAAGTCCTGGGAGAGGTCCGCTCCGGCGGCGGGTGTCACGGCGTCGGCGGGCGCCGCGGCAGGGGCCGCGGACGCGGCGGGGCGGGTGCCTTGCGTGCGCAGACCGAGCGGGAGCGGCTCGTCGAGGAGCGGGCGTTGCGCGAGGCGGGTCCGGAAGCGGTCTCCGACGGTGCTGGTGGCGTTGCGCGCGTCGAACGCGGCCGCGAGCCGGCCGGCTTCGGAGCGGACGTGGGCGAGGAGCGTTCCGGCGGTCCAGTCGTGCCCGGGCGGTCCGGCGACGGCGGTGTCGGCGTGCCCGTCCTCGACGAGGCGGGTGAGCAGCACCCCGGCTCCGGTGAGGAAGCCGAGGTGCGCCAGGGGGGCGCCGGTGGCCTCGAACAGCGGGCGGTTCTCGGCGAGGATCTCCAGTCCCCGGCCCTCGTTGCGGGAGAGGGCGCAGAACTCCAGGTGGAGGCCCACGGCGTCCTGCGTGCCGGTGTTCCCCCGGACCTGGCGGTAGCCGCTGAGGTGGTGGGACCGCGCCTCGTCCGCCCGGCCAGAGCGCAGCAGTGGCAGCAGCGAGCGCGACCGGCTCAGCTGCGGCTCCTCGGCGCACCCGGTCTCGCCGTCGAGGACGGCACCCCAGATCTCGAGCGCCCCTGCGTCGTCACCGGACTCGACCTGGTGCTCCGCGAGGTGCCGGATCTCGCATGCCTCGCAGTCGCTCAGCTCGGTACGCACGCGGGTGGCCCAGAGGTCGTAGGCGTCGGCGAGGCCGCTGCCCGTGTGGTTCGCGACGTGGTAGCGCATCGCCGCGACCGGCTGCATGCCTTGGTCGGCCGCCGTGTAGCGGCCGCGCATCGTGTCGATCCAGCCGTGGATCGCGGCCAGCGGTACCTCGGGGACTTGCAGCAGAGAGGTGGCGACCCATTTGAAGCGCCAGAAGACCTGATGGGCCTCCCATGGGCTGAAGGTGTCGGGGACGGTGTCCCACAGTTTGAGCAGCCGGGCGAAGACGACGGGCGACTTGCGGTGCTCGCCGGTGAACTCGTACGAGGCCATCAGCTCCAGCAGCGCCGTGACGAGGGTGTCGGGCTCGTCGAGGAGCTCGGCCGCGTCGACGATCTCCTCGGCGGTGACGGTGCGCTGCAGGCCGTGCGGGCGGTCGTGGTTCTCGCGGAGCGCCTCGACCACGGCCTCGGGGGTGTCCAGCATCTACAGTTCCTTCCGGGGCTCGGATCCGGGTGCAGCCGTGCCGCTGTGGTGCATGGCGTGGGTGAGCAGGCCGCTGAAGGCCCGGTTCAGCAGTGCGCTCTCGCTCGCCCGGAGCGGGCGGCGGCTGAGCAGCAGCGCCTGGCCGTAGAGGGCTTCGGCGGTCGTGACGGCCAGCCCGCGCTCGGCGATGGTGATCGCCTGGCGCACCAGCGGGTTGAGGTGGTTCAGGACGAGCTGGGCCCGCGGGGTCCCGTTGCGCAGGGACCCGAGGATGTCGGCCCACACACCGTCGCTGTCGGCGGCCAGGCTCGACCTGGTCCGCTCGTGCCGGGCCTCCCGGTTGTCGAGGAGCAGGGCGGAAGCCGTGACCGGCTGGAAGTCGCGCAGGACGACGTCGCAGTCGTTCCGCAATAGCTCAGGCCATCGATAAGGCGAGGTCAGAGCGGGCCGTACGCGGTGGTGCACGTTCGCTCGCGCGCCGACAAGGGGTCAGCCGATGCGGACGGTGACCTCGGGGAGGGGTATGTCGGAAAGGTTCAGCTGGAGGCCGGTCACCGTCAGGTAGGTCTGCGAGTCCGTCAGGGCCGAGGTGGTGGACGGCGACTGCGTCTTACCCCGCGTGCTCACCAGCAGGTACCAGCCCCCGCGCTTGTAGCTGCGGGAGGCGTCGGGGCGGTCGCCGTTCGGATTCAGTGTCCAGCCCTGGCGCTCCAGGTCGGCGCAGATCGCGTTCATCTCCGACTGTGCGGCGGTCTGCTCGCGGACGGCCGCCCAGCCCGTCCTGTTCGAGTCGGCGCCTGCTGCGCCTATCGGGCGGCCCTGCGCCGGGTCGAGGCCCGACGCGCTCACTGCGGTCCGGATCACCTCGTCCACGGCGTCCCGCGTGAGGGGAGGTGACGTGGACTCCGGTGCGGGCACCGCTGAGGGGGACGGCGTAGGCGCGGGCGCGCCCAGATGGATGCGCCCGTCGTCATCTATCTGGACGTGGTCCGGCAGCACCGCGGCGGCCAGACTCACGATCAAGGCCGCGGCCAGCCCGATCCATACCCTCTTCAACAGCGCGTTCAACGCGAAGCTCCCCCCGAGTGATCAATTCTGAGGGAGTCTCACACATACCGCTCGGAGTCCGGACGTCCGCATCTGCTTCCGAGCCGCGCCAGCGGCGACCGCGGTGAGCGGCGGCGGTGAGCGGCGGCGGTGGCTGTCACCCGACCGCAACGGCAGCGCGGCCGGGCCTACGGGACTGCACAGCCATCTCCTGGCGACCCGCCGCAACCTCCCGCCCCGCAGCTCACCTTGGTGGTCCATGCGGGCCTGCCGACCGCCACGACGAGGCGCGTGTCGGCCTCCATGGCGACCTGGTGTTTTCATCTCGATCACCTGCGGGTCCCCGGCCCCTGGCGGGGCATATCTCGTTCGCCCGGACGGATCAAGCGTGAGAGCCTCACGCCTGTGGCTACGGAAACCGAGGTGGGAGAGCTGTTGCACCAGCGTGGCTGGCGGACGGCATTCACAGTCGCCGAAAGGGTGAGCGCGTGGGCCGCCCTGGTCAGCTCCATCGAGCGCGGCTACGGCGACGACATCTACGAGTACACCAACGACCTGTACTGCCGAAACTGGCTCCACGAGGGGTGGCTCCTGCTGGACGAACACATCGTTCAGCTCTGGACCCCGCAGATCAAAGCCCTGGACGACCGGTACAAGGCCGCGACCATCGATGACGACGGCCAAGCACTTGACCAGTTCCACAAGCTCCCTGGCCCCGACCTGTGGTGGTGGCGGCGACACCCCCGCATCCTTACCAAGGACCTCGGGCGTTCGCTTCGCTCGGCCGGCGCCATCGGCACCGACCCGGACACAGCATGACCCTCAGCCTCCTGGGAGTACGGGACAGCCCTCAGCTGCGCGGCGGCGAGTTCGGTGAAATCGGTTCCCGAGGCGGCGTGAGTTCCCGTTCCGGCACCTCCTTCGCCTCTCTCACTGCCCCCGCGCCCAGCCTGACCCGCGTACGGGCCCGCGGCCCGGTGCAGGGCGACGGACGGCTCCATGGGGGTGGTAGACCGATCCGACACGATCGGCAAACCGCGCCCGGGGCTCGTGGTCTGCGAAGCTGCCCGCATTGCGTGCAGGTTGCCGGACTGACCGATCGTCCCTGCTTACACCTCCGTGATGCCCGCCTCATGAAAGCCGGAACCAGGAGCGTTGACCGCTCACCGCTGCCACACCCCCAGAGGATGACCCACAGTGCCAGCACCTGAAGTGCACATGCAGCTGATGACCCTTCGGGAACAGCTTGAGCAGGGGCCGCCCCTCTCGCTGGAGGAGCGCGAACAGCTTCACGAGCTGGTCCGCAACATCGAGGCCGATATCGAAGTCGAATCGACCACGCGGCGAAACAGTCTGGTCGACAGAGTCGACCGAGCAGTCGAACGGTTGGGGATCGACCGCCCCGACCTCGCTGGAACCCTGGGGAACATCAGTGTGTCCCTCGCGAACATGGAAATCTGAGCCCGGAACGCGGGACACGCGGGAACGGCCGCAACCGTGAAGTCGGCTCCTCACGCAATCCCCCTACTCGGCGCTTCGATGCCCCGCGCACGGGTGATGCGTGTGGTTGACGGTGTCCGGGCGTGATGCGGCTGACCTCTGCAACGGCTTTCGTGACGACGAGAAGAGGCGCCGCGTCCAAGGCGTCACGCGTGATCGTCTGACTGACCACCGCGATCCGCGGGAGTGTCTGCCTCATGAGGTTCCGGAGGCAGCTGAGCGTGTCGTACCGCGAGGTATCGATGCAGGATCCGAGCTGAAAGGGCGTGTCATCGTCCGCCGAAAACTCTTCCTGCCCACCGATTCGGCAACCGTAGACTTCCCGAGCTGCGGGAACACGACGGGTACGAAGAGAGGGGCCTGGACATGGGCGCGAGCGGTTCGGCCGAACGTGAGCCTGACCTGCTTTCCGCGGTCCGGGCCAGAGATACCGCCCTGGTGAGGAGCCTTCTCCGGGAGGGTGTAGGTCTTGACCCCCGGGAGGGTGAAGGTATCGATGTCCGGGACGCCGCGTTCGGCGTAGCGGTCCGGATGCACTCGGGAGACCTCGCCCAACTGCTGCTCCAGTACGGTGCAGAGCCGGGCGCGTGTGGACCGGGCGAGCTTCCGACACTGCGTGAGGCGGTCGATTCGGGCTCGCCCGCGTTGGTGGAGGCGCTCCTCGACCACAGCATCCGGGACAAGTACCCCGTATCCGAGCTTGCGGAGATGCGGGATCTTGCGCGCCGCTGGCACGAGTCCGGGGTCGAAGCCGAACTGCGGCGTCGCACAGGTTCCCAGGAGACCCCCGCCTGTACCCGGGTCGAGGACGACGAGTACTACAGCGTCGGCGAGTACGCCCTCGGCCCGATGGCCGTCCGCGACGGGCACGGGGCGATCCTCACGGACCTGGAGGAGCTCCTCGGAGTCCGCACGGAGTTCGAGGAGCTGATGGCACGCGCCTTGGCCCACGATCATGACCACACCGCATGGGCAAGGGCCACCATCCTGCTGGCCGGCCGGCGTGACCAGGCGATCTGGACGGCTGCCGCGGCGCTGCGCGCACATGCGGACCCGTCCCACCGGTTGTTCGGCGCCGAGGTACTGAGACTGACGCATCTTTTCGACGACAGCGACGAGGACGCGTTCGCCGGCCCCGCCCTGAACGTCTTCACGGACTGGTCGGCCGAAGAGACGGACCTCACGGTGCTCACCGAGGTCCTGGTCGCCCTCGGAGAGCACTCCGATCCGCGCGCTGACGCGGCGCTCCTGGCCTACGCGGGCCACCCCGATCACCGGTTGCGGGGCGCCGTGGCGCGCGGGTTGAACATGTGGCCCGAGCAGCGTGCCTTTTCCGATGATGTTCGTGAGGCGCTGCTGGTGCTGATGGCGGACGCGGACGCGGTGGTACGGCGCAATGCCTGCCTCAAGGTCGGCGAGGGCAGAGGGCGACATCCCGCCCTTGCGGAGGCCATGGCAACCCTGCTCGACGACGTGGACCGGCGGGTCCAGGTTGCTGCCGTGTACGGGCTCGCTCTGCACGACGACGAGCGCTGCGTGGACGCGGCACGTCGCCTCGGTCCGCCGCGGCCCGGCCTTGCCGGGGAGGAGGATCACCTCGACGCGGTGTGGCGCTACGAGCGGCGTCGCGACGGTTGTTGACCCAGCGGACGCTGCTGACCGTGCCGATGGGATCGACGAGCTGGATACGTACGGTCTTCTCCACGCCGGCTTCCGGGGCGTGGCCGCCCTCGAAGCTCGAGCGGCCTGCCTCGGCATACCAGGCCAGCGGCTCACCATCGGGAACCAGCCCGGCTCCCGCGAGCGGGTGGTCAAGGGAAGCGGTCTCGGATCAACGATCCGGGCCAGGTCTGGAGGCCGTGGGGCTCCTCCCGGAACGGGCGGGGTGAAGAGCGACGCCCGGTGTCCGTGGGCCGTTCTGCTCGAAGCCCGGGGAGCCGAGCGCCCCGGGGACCGGATCGTAACGGCTGCCTGGGCGAGGATCGGCGCGAGGGGCGGGGTCAGAACCACTCGGGATGGCCTCCTCGCCGCTCGCACCTTCCGCCAGCATGACCGGCCCACGACCGCGGAGCCCGGCGCGCGCCCCCAACAGGCCGCTCTGTCGCTCAGAAGGCCTCAGGGAGGAGTCGCTCTCTGCGTACGCTCGGCACCCCCCGAGGCGGATTCAACCGATGTGCCGGCCCACGCCCGTGCCCCAGTCGACGCCCAATGCGACAGCCACCTTGATGCGCTTGCCCACCGGCTCGCGGTGCATTTCGAAGCTCCGGCACACGGCCATGACGATTTCCAGACCGTGCTGGCCCACTCGGTGCGGGTCGGCCGCCGCGACCACCGGCAGCGTCGGCTCGCTGTCCCAGACGGTCACCTCGACCGCACCGTCGCGCGCCTCCAGCACCAGCAGGTACGGACCCGGCGCGTACTTGCGGGCATTGGTTGCCAGTTCGGACACCACCAGCTCCACCTGTCCCGTCACCCGCTCGGACACCGCCAGCCCGTGTTCCACCTGGAGATCCGTCAGAAAGGACGAAGCCAGTCGGCGCGCGTCCGAAATCGCCTGATCGTCTTCGAACGCAGCGGACACCATCGGCGCATGCCCCGCCAGCAGCTGCCCGCTCTTTCCTACCGCAGCCAGATCCATACAGGCCGTCCTCCTTTTGCACTCCCCCGACCGGGCGCGTCTACCCTAAAAACTTCATCTCAGTCACCGGTAGCAGGCGAAGTCAGGCAGCGTGTGTCGTCTCGTCGGAACGGGGAGCTACCGCGGTTCAGCCGGAAGAAGAAGCCGGGCCCGTCTCCGGGGGAGCCTGTCCAGGCGCGGGAGACGGAGCAGGGACACCGTGCGGGTTCTCCCTCTCCGCAGCCGGGTCCGGGTTCGGGGCCGCGGCCGGCGTCGGGAGCGGCGTCGGGGCCGGGGTCGAGGTGTCGGTCTTGGGCTCGCAGTACACCTTGTCGTGGGAGAACTTGCAGCCCGGCAGGTTCTCCCCGTCCGGGCCTTTGTTCGTCTTGCCGTGGCTGGGAGTTCCACGTTCCTCGCCGTGGCGCTTCTCGCCCTCGCCGACGTGCCCGCTTCCGGCCTGCTCGACGAGACCACTTGCCTGTGCCGCCGCCGGGGCGGTCCGCGGCGCAGCAGGGGCGGCAAAAGCACCGGAGGGAACCAGCACGCCCCCGCCGACCATCGCGGCCGAAACGGTGAACATCGCGAAACGCTGCTTCCGGGACACGCAGGCCACGGCCAGTACTCCAAGGAACGACAACGGGGAAAGTGATATCGGAGCATCTAAGACTGAATGTCTGTTTTGCCCTCGCGTTAAAACCCTGCCTTCCGGACCTCACGAGGGTGTCCTCCGGCTGTCACAGGCGTGTGACGGCGGCCATCCCCGGACGGGACCCGTTCCGCGCTTCCGTCCGGGCTCGCAGCCCGCACCGCCCCAAGACCCCGCCAACCCCGCCCCCGCCGGCAGAACGAGGGCATGGTGTTGGTCAGTGGCCGCGGGGGGCGTACATGATCACGGCCATGCCGGCGAGGCATACGAGGGCGCCGATGACGTCGTAGCGGTCGGGGCGGTAGCCGTCGGCGACCATGCCCCAGGCGATTGACCCCGCCACGAAGATGCCGCCGTAGGCGGCGAGGATGCGCCCGAAGTTGTCGTCGGATTGAAAGGTGGCCACCACCCCGTACAGGCCGAGGGCGATGACGCCGGCGCCGATCCAGATCCAGCCCCTGTGCTCGCGGATGCCCTGCCAGACCAGCCAGGCGCCGCCGATCTCGAAGAGGGCGGCGACGGCGAACAGGGCAATCGAACGAGCGACAACCATGCCGTGATCCTACCGACGGCCAGTGTTCGTGATCTTCAGCGCGTCACGGGACCCGCATCGGGCCTCCATCCATGAGCCGCCGCGCTCACCTACTGGTTCTGCCTCGCGCCGGAGCGGCTGATCTTCACTGTGTCCGCCGACGTCGTACAGCCGCACCCGTCCTCACCTGCGGTCTTCGGCGCGCAGGAACACGAGCAGCGGCGCTGGCCAAGCCACCAGGTCGGGCGCAGCACGCCACGCAGGCCAAAGCGGCCAGGCCGCCCAGGGCTTTCGGGGTGCGGTGGGCGCGAGGGTCAGCAGCAGGGTCCGGCATGGCGGTTCTCCTCGGCGAGGTCGGTGAACGGAATCGGGCAGCAGGCGCTGGACGCGCAGACGGTCAGGTCGTCGCAGCCCGCTGCCAAGGCCGTGGCCAGAGCGGTGCGGATGGTGGTGAGGTCGGCGATCTTCGCGTCGACCTCGGTGAGCTTCGCCTGCGCGCGTTCCTGGAGGCCTGCGACGGGGCGGCCGTGCCGGTGGCGGCCCGCCTCCAGCAGCTCGGCGACCTCCTCCAGCGTGAAGCCGAGCCGCTGTGCGGCCTTGATCACCCGCAGGGCGGTCACCGCGTCCTCGCCGTAGAGGCGGTGGCCGCCGTTGCTGCGTTCCGGCTCGGCCAACAGGCCGCGCCGCTCGTAGTAGCGCAGCGTCTGGACGTTCACCCCGGCCGCCTCGGCGACCTGCCCGCTGCGCAGGCCCGTACTCACCGCGACTCCCCGGCGGCCGTCCGTGCGGCGAAGGCGTCCAGGACGGCCTCGTGCGGCTGGTCGTCACTCATCACACTCACTCCCGTCATCGTGTCCCGCAGGCGGGGACACCTCCGACGGTAAACCTGTACCTCGGTACCGGTTGCAAGTCTGGCGGGCCCGGGTGGGGAGATCCCATGAGCATGTGTGGGTCACCCCCCGTAGGGGGTGGCGTTTTCAAAGAGCCCCATCCATGGTGCCGCCTTGGGACATGCTGGTGTGCTCTGGGCTGTGGGAAGCTGATGGGGATGGACCAGCCTGGTTCTGTCGATTTCGAGGCCCTGGGCACAGGTCAGTGCTCCGCGCTTCGGAGCGTGGGACTTCATGCGGCATCGGCTGCGTGCCTGGCCCGGCGACGACGCCTCGAACATGCCGCCGACGCCTCGGGCTGCCGCCCCAGCGCGGGGAGCGCGCCGTGATCGTACGTCTTGTCCACTCAGCGGTGCTGGACCGCACCACGCGGGTCACCGTGCGTGAAGACGCCCGCCGCCACGAAACGGTGGGGTGCACGCGGTGACGCTCCACGGCAGTGGGAACCTGACGCCGGACCCCGCGGCCGGCGTCCGGGTGGACCCCGTGCGAGAGATGCTGGGCGGGCTGCTGGAAGCCAGTCATCTGATGCCGTGGACGGACCTGCCCGCGCAGGTCGCGGCGCACGCGGGCCCGGCCGGGCTCCATGACGTGACGATCTACCTGTGCGATCTCCAGGAGGACGTCCTGCGTCTGCTGGCCGGCAGCGGACCCGACGACGGCCCCGACGACGCCCACGGCAGTGGGACGGATGCCGGGAGGGGAGAGAAGGGGGGCGATCTCCAGGTGGCCACGACCGTCGCGGGGCGGGCGTTCCAGCTCGGCCAGCTCCTGCCGATCACACCCGCGGGGCAATCCCGCGTCGCGTGGTGGGTGCCCCTGCTGGACGGCACCGAGCGCCTAGGCGTGTTGCGGGTATCGACCGCGGCCGACGACGAGGCCACCCGACGGGCACTGAAAGAGCTGGCCTCGCTGGTGGCGCTGTTGGTGGTCAGCAAGCGCAGTTCCAGTGACGCGCATGCCCGCCTGGTGCGCACCCGGAGAATGAACGTGGCCGCGGAGATGCAGTGGCATCTCATGCCGGCGACCACCTACGCCGACCCCCGGGTGGTGATCAGTGCGGTACTCGAGCCCGCCTACCAGCTCGGCGGTGACGCCTTCGACTACGCGCTCACCGACGACATCGTCCACCTCGGGATCTTCGACGCGATGGGCCATGACACCTCCGCCGGAATCACCGCGAACCTCGCGGTCGCCGCGTGCCGCAACAACCGCCGCCAGGGTTTCGGCCTGGCCGACACGAGCATCGCGATCGAGAAGACCCTCCTGGCGGAGTTCGACCGGCAGCGGTACGTGACCGCGATCCTCGCCCAGCTCGACACCCGGACCGGGTGCCTGACCTGGGTCAACCGCGGCCACCACCCGCCGGTGGTCATCCGGGGCGGCCGCTGGACCAGCCGCCTGCAGTGCCAGCCCGCCCACCCCATGGGCACCGACCTCGGCCTGCACCCCGTCCTGTGCCGGGAACAGCTCGAGCCGGGCGACCGGCTCGTCCTCTACACCGACGGCATCACCGAGGCCCGCAACAAGGACGGCCTCGAATTCGGTCTGGACGGCTTCATCGACTTCCTCATCCGTCACCACAGCGACGGCCTGCCCGTTCCCGAAACCCTGCGCCGGCTGATTCGGGCGATCCTCAACCATCACGACGGGCGTCTGGCGGACGACGCCACTGTCGTGGTGGCCGAATGGCTGGGCCCGGAAGGCGGACGCTCCCAAGCCGAGGACCGTGCCGGCTTGCCCCGCCGCCACGTGACGTGACAGCTGACCCTTGCCGGCCCCGAGCGGCGGACGGGTCGGTCGTCGCCTCGGGCAGGGGCCTGGACACGCTCATCGCCGAGTGCGCAGAGCCCTCGGCCGGCGCGTGCGTCGCCTGACGTGTCAGCCGCCACTGGAATCGCCATGATCCGCGTGCGGTCGCGTCAACGCGGCGGCGCCGCGTCGCACTGCACCCGACGCCCGCCTCATGTCCGCAGGTACGAGGCGCCGTTGAGGTCCAGGACCGTCCCCGAGGCCCATTCGGCCGCCGGTGAGGCCAGCCAGAGTACGGCCGTCGCGATTTCGTCCGCCGATGCCACTCGCCCGAAGGGGCTCTGGGCACGGATCGCCTCGCCCTGCGCTCCGCTCAGCCGGTGCGCGACCCGCTCGGTCTCGAAGAACCCGGGGGCGACGGAGGCGACTCCGATTCCGTACGCGGCAAGGTGCACGGCGAGGGACTGGCCCAGCGCGTGGACCGCCGCCTTCGTCGCCCCGTACGCCGGGTGGTCGGGCTCGCCGCGGAAGGCCCCGCGCGAGCCGACGTTGACGATCCGGCCGCCGCCGCCCTGCTCGATCATCCGGCGAGCCGCGAGGTGGCTGAGGTTCGCCGTCGCCAGGAGGTTGACCGTCACATGACTCTGCCAGGCGGCCGCCCACTCTTCGTACGAGGTGGTCGCGAGCGGATGCGGGAGGTTCACAGCGGCGTTGTTCACGAGGACGTCCAGCCCGCCGAGCCCTCCTGCCGCCCTCTCGGCGACCGCTTGCGCACCGTCCGGCGTCGACAGGTCACCCCCGGCCAGTACATGCCCCGCGCCCGCGAGGGAGGCGAGTGTCTTCTCGGCTTCCTCGCGCCGCGAGCCGAAGTGAACGGCTACCTGATCTCCGTTCGCGGCGAACGCCTGAGCGAGCGCACGGCCCAGTCCCCGCGAGGCGCCGCTGACGAGCACACGACGGCCGCTGGGCGGGAAGGGCTGCGGGCCGGGGGAGGTGGTCAGAGACTCCACGGTAGTCATGTGGATCATGATGCCACTTGGCACGTGCGGGGACTCCGCCCTGCGCGGCGGGACGGTTCACGGTCGCGTCGCCGGGCTCGGGGCGGCGTCCTGTCGGCGGAAGTCGGCGTGGTGTTCGTGCAGGAAGGCGTCGAGGGTGCGGGGCGGGCGGCCGAGGACGTCGGTGACGGTGGTGGTGGGGGTTTCGGGTCGGGTCACGGCGAGTTGTTGGATCTCCGTCACGTGGTCGGCGAGCCAGGTGGGCATGTGTGCGTGCTGGACGAGGTTGTCGCGCAATTCCTCCGGAGTGAGATGGACGTAGCGGATCGGACGGCCCGTCAGGGCGGTCAGCCGCGAGGCGAGAGCGGGGTAGGAGACGGCTTCGGGTCCGGTCAGGGTGTAGGTGCCTCCGGCGATGTCGGGCCTGGTGAAGGCGGCTGCGGCGACGTCGCCGATGTCGCGGCAGTCGACGTAGTTGAAGGGCGCGTCGCCCGTCGTGCCGAGGATGACGCCCTGCGCGACGGTGGGGGCCATGCGCAGGAGGTTCTGCGTGAACGCGTAGGGGCGCAGGACGGTGTGGGCGAGACCGCTCGCACGCAGGTGTTCCTCGATGGCGTGGTGTCCTCGGGAGACGGCGACCGGCGAGTCGGGTTCGGCGGCGGGTGCGGAGATCTTGACGATGTGTCGGATGCCGGTGTGGGCGGCGATGTCGATGACGCGGGTTTCGAGTTCGACCTGAGCGGGGCTGTTGGCCATGGCGAGGAAGAGCTGGCCGGCGCCCCTGAAGGCGGTGTGCAGGGAGCGGGGGTCGGTGGCGTCGGCGTACTGCACCTCGACGGGCGGTTGGTGTGCGGCGTTTGTGCCGGGGATCGGACGGTGCGGGGTGCGGGTCAGCGCACGGACGGGGGTGCCGAGTGCGAGGAGGCTGTGGAGCAGGGCGTTCCCGGTTGCTCCGGTCGCTCCCATGACAACGATCATCGTGTGCTCATTCCTTGGTGACTTCCCGGCGGCGGATGTCGCCGGGGGGACTCGGTCGGGCTCGGGCTCGGGCTCGTGGGGCGTGGGCCCGCGGCCGGAGGTGGGCTATGCCGGGGATGCCGTGAGGGTGCTGCGCCAGCGCAGGGTGACGATGGTGGCGGCGAGGGCTGCGGAGACGGGCAGGTCGATGCGCAGGCGCTCCAGCCACGGGGTCACGGGGAGGGAGGTATGGGCGGGTAGCCATTGGGCGGCGAACCATCCCAGCAGGGCTGCCGCGCCGGCGGCGGTGATGACGAGTGCGGCGGTCAGGGCGACGCGCGGCGTGGTGGTGGTCCAGCGTCGGGGCTGCCCGCCGTGCCGCAGCCAGATGCCGACCAGGAACGCCACCACGGCGGAGGCGCCGGCGATGGACGTGCAGGCGGCCACCACCAGGTCCTGCTGCCCTGTGACGACGCCGGCGGTACCGGCCATCAGCGCGGGGGCGGCGTACGCGGTCAGTACCTCGCGCCACAGGGTGAACGGCCGGGATGGCCGGGATGTCCGGGGGGCTGCCCGGTTTCGGCTGGTCCTGTCCTTCGTTGCGGGCATGCTGGCCTCTTTCTTGTGCGCGTGAGGGAAGGGGAGGGTTTCGGCCGGGGCCGGAAGGGCGGCTTCGCAATATAATTAGGCGCCTAACTATCACCTCAAAAAAGGACCCGCCCCGAGGGCGGGTAACCGAGATGCGGGTCAGTCAGCAGCCAGGGCCGCACTGCCGCGCACGACGCGGGCGAGCAGATCCAGGAACACCGCGCGCTCCTCGACGGAAAGCCCGCCCACCATGGCTTCAAGTCTCCCGAAATGGTCGGACGCCATGTCGCGCAGGCGCTGGGCTCCGCGCGCGGTCAGGACGGCCACCGTGCCCCGGCCGTCCTCAGCGGACGGGCGGCGGGCGATCAGGCCCTCACGCTCAAGGCCGTCCAGCAGGCCGGTGACCGTGGCCCTTGAGACGCCCAGGTCGACCGCAAGGCGCGAGGGGGACTTCTCCCCGCCGTGGTCTTCGAGGTCGGCGAGCAGTCGGTAGCGCCCCGTCGACAGGCCGAACCTGGCGAAGTGGACCTCGGCCGCCCGGCCGACCCTCGCGCCCGCCGAGATCAGCCGCACCGCGACCAGCACCGCCTGCGGATCGACCTCCAGTCCGTAGTGCTCGACCTGCCGCCTGGCCTGGTCCAGCGTGGGCGCCTCGGTATCGATGCCGTCCCTCGTCATGTAAGTAATATGGCGGCTAATCATTTAGCTTGTCAAGGCGCGGTCCGCTCGCGAGGGGATCGCGCCCAAGACGGTCACGGTCACGTCGCGGTGGATCCGTCGGCGACGACGGAGCGGGCCAGGGTGCCCTGGGCGGCCGGATGCGGCGGACAGGCTCGTGGATGCGGTCCTGTCCGCCGCCTCCGGCTGATCGGTCGCCGTGACGGGTGGCGCTCCTGGACGGGGAGCGCCGCGCCCGACCCGAACGTCACGGTCGGCATGGGCGTTCGGTCAGCCGGATCGCGCCGCCCGCACCCCGGCCACGCGGTGCCTCGCGCAGCAGCTCGAGCAGGAGTCCGGGGCGGCGCGGCCAGGCCGAGCGCGTACCGGCTGCTAGCAGGTGACGGTGACCTCGTGGGTGACGGGGTTGGCCGACTGGGGGAAGGAGGCCACGCCGAAGGTGCCACGGATGGTGGAGCCGCACGGGACGGTGTTGGCCGCGCCGCGCAGCTCGAGGGGCGCCGAGTTGAAGGAGGCGTACCAGTTCTGCGTGTTGGGCGCGCCGCTACCGACCACCTCCGCGGACAGCGTGGCGATCAGTTGCTTCGAGACGGGCGCCGGCCCTGCCAGCCCGACCTTGCCGTAGAACACGACGGAGTTGCCGGTGACTTCGGCACACAACCGCGTGGACAGGCCCACCTGAAGGCCCGAGTTCCCGCAGGAGGTGACGGTCGCCGTGGCGTTGGCCGACTGGGCAGTGGCGCTGGCGGGGGTGATCGCGAAAGCGGCCAGACCTGCGGTACCGGCGGCGAGGAGGGCTAAGCGGTTCACGGGAATCTCCTTCTGGTGGATCACGGCCTCGGCCCGAGGCTTCCGGACTGAGAATGTGACATGTGAAATTTCACATGTCACTTAACCATAAGTTGATCGAGATCTGAACCCTCCAGCGTGCTGGATCTGTCCAGCAGGCCCCGGGGCGGCCGACGGTCCGAACCGCATGCGGACCGCATGCGGACCCTCTTCACATGACCTCCGGCAGGGCGGGCAGGTGCCCGGTGTGAAGGAACCAGAAGCTCCAGAAGGCCCGGAAGACGCGGGCGCCACCCCCTCCGGGCGGCTGCTGCGCGGCCTCACCGTCGACACGTCCAGACCCGAGCAGCCGGTGTTGCTGGACGCCTCGGGCCACTCGATCGAGACGTGGCGGGAGAACTACCCGTACTTCCACAAGATCCGCCGAGCGGAGTACGAGCGGCAGAAACGAATCCTGCAGATCGAGATGCTCAAGCTGCAGCGGTGGGTGCAGGAGAGCGGGCAGCGCCTGGTGGTGATCTGCGAAGGCCGGGACGCGGCCGGAAAGGGCGGCACGATCAAACGGTTCACCGAGCGCCTCAACCCACGCGGTGCGCGGGTCGTGGCGCTCGGCAAGCCCACCGAGACGGAATCGAGCCAGTGGTACTTCCAGCGGTACACCGCTCACCTGCCCGCAGTCGGCGAGATCGTGTTCTTCGACCGCTCCTGGTACAACCGGGCGGGCGTGGAGCGGGTGATGGGCTTCTGCGACGAGGGGGAGTGCCGGCTGTTCCTGCACCAGTGTCCCGCTTTCGAGCGGATGCTCGTCGAGGACGGCCTGCTGCTGGTGAAGTTCTGGTTCTCGGTGTCCCGGGCGGAGCAGCACACGCGGTTCGCGATCCGTCAGGTGGACCCGGTGCGCCAGTGGAAGCTCTCCCCCGTCGATCTCCAGTCGCTGGACCGGTGGGACGACTACACGGCGGCCAAGGTCGACATGTTCCGGGCGACCGACACCGCGCACGCGCCCTGGACCGTCGTCAAGAGCAACGACAAGCGGCGCGGCCGCCTCGAAGCCATGCGCAGCCTGCTGACCCGTTTCGAGTACGGGAGCAAGGACGAGGGGGCCGTCGGCTCCCCCGACCCCCTCGTGGTCGGCGCGGCCGACACCCTGCTCGAAACCGGTGAGGAGGACACCGACCTGTCCCCGACCCCGCTCGCCCACCCCCGCGTCGGCCGGGGCAGTCATCCCGATTGACGGGCCGCGCGTCGACCTCGAGGGAACCCGGACCGGGACGCCGATCGCGAACGTCGAGCGCCGCGACGGGCGTGGCAAGGAGCGCCGTGCTCGTCGTCCGGTCCCGCGGCACACGAGCAACCGGCGGTGCGGAGACGTTGCCTGACGGGTGGGCACGACGGCACCATGGGAGGACGGTCATGCGAGGGGGGAGAGCCGATGAGTCGCTCGGAACTGCAGCACCTCCCCCGGTACGTGACGGTGTTGCCCCGGCAGCGAGGCGGCGAGCTGGTCGGCCCCAAGGACGGCAAGGTCCACGTCCTGGAGACCCAACCCGAATGGCTTCTCGACGGATGGCGGCCAGCCCCCTTCTTCGTAGGACCGGTCTTCCTGGTGCGGACCCCCCAGCCGCGTGACCCAGCTCATAACTTCCAGTTCGACACGGCGGGCGTGGCCCTCCCGACCCGGCAGCAGAGCTGCCTCTTGCCGTGCACTGCGCAGACCTGCCGCCGCTGGGTCGAAGCCGCCGTCGCCTACGCCACCGCCGTGGACGACATCAGCGCCGAACTGCTTGCCGCCCTCCGCCGCGCCGGGTCCGTCCCGCGGTGGAGGCGCTTCGCCGCGCCCCTCGCCCTGCGCGGCTGGGAGCAGACCCGGCAGCGCTACGACCGGGTCATGCACGAGGCCAGTGAGGCCTACAAGCCGGTCCGCCTGGAGATCCTGCAAGCGATCCAGGTCGTGCGGGACAATGCCGCCGAGCAGGCGCGGAAGGAAGGGGAGGCTCGTGGCCGCAGGGCCGAGTTCGCCGAACGGCCCCTCTGGTGCTGGTCGATGGCAACGGACGCCCAGTCGACCGCATGCGTCTTCCGGCACGACGTACCTGTCGGCGACGGCCTCGGAGCGGCTTCGCCGCAGGTCGAGGCGCCCGTCGACGTGTCAGTTCTGCGCCGGGCTCTCAAAGACCAGAAGCCGGCCCATCTGCGATGGGACCGTGCGGCCATCACCGCGACGGAACGCGAGCTGGAAGGAGTGAGCTTCGAGAACTGGTGGCGGGAATTGTTCTACGAGGACTACCGCACCTTCACGTCGCCCCCACGGAGCCAGAGCTCGTCCCGCCTGATCGGCGGCACGGGCACGGGTGGAACAGGCGGATTCACCGGTGGTTTCCACTTCGGCGGGTACTGACGCACTACCGAGGACCCTGCGGGTCGCGGCCCGCGCCGACGGAGCCAGCTCGGGAGGACCGCGGCGACGTCGACGGGCGTGCCGGCTCGCCTCCGCAGCCCCGAGGCTTCGCAGCCGGCGAGGCTTCGCCGTGCGCGTGACCCGGGTTCACCTGACGAATAAATGCCCGTGCGGACGTCGTACGGCCTGCTACGTTTTGGGCATGAAGCGCGCTGCTGTGACGACGACGCCGGAGAGTGTCCCGGCGCGCTGACAGACGTTTCAGTCCGAAGCCCCGGGGCGAGTGCCCCGGGGCTTCTCCTGTGCGGTCACTCGCCCGATGTCCGCGAGGAGACCGCCATGCATGACCACCGCAAGCTCGGCCGTGAACTGGGCCTGTTCGACACCGACCCGCTGATCGGCGCGGGCCTGCCGTACTGGCTGCCCGACGGCGCCACCGTGCGGCACACCCTGGAGGAGTACATCCGCGCCGCCGAGCGGCGCGCCGGGTACCGCCACGTGTACTCGCCGGTGCTCGGCAAACGGGAGCTGTACGAGATCTCGGGACACTGGGCGCACTACAACGACGACATGTTCCCCCCGATGGACCTCGGTGGGGAGCAGGTCGTGCTGCGGCCGAGTCTGTGTCCTCATCACGCCGTGATCTACCGCTCCCGCTCCCACAGCTACCGCGAGCTTCCCCTGCGGATGGCCGAGCTGGGAGGCATGTACCGCTCCGAACTCTCCGGGGTGCTCGGCGGACTGACCCGGGTCCGGGCCATCCAGCTCAACGACGCGCACATCTTCTGCACTCTGGACCAGGTCGCCGAGGAGGCCCGGGCCGCGCTGGAGATGATCCGCCGGGCGTACGAGGCGCTCGGCATCACCCCGGCCCGCTACCGGCTCTCCCTCCCGGGTCCTGGCGGCAAGTACGTCGCGGCCCCCGAGAAGTGGCGGCGGTCCACCGCCCTGCTGACCGACGTCCTCGACCGCTCCGGCCTGCCCTACGAGGCGGCCGAAGGGGAGGCCGCGTTCTACGGCCCCAAGATCGACGTCCAGGTCACCGACAACGCCGGGCGGGAGTCCACCCTCTCCACCGTCCAGGTCGACTTCCACCAGCCCGAGCAGTTCGACCTGCACTACGTCGGCGCGGACGGCGCCAAACACCGTCCGGTCATGGTCCACCGCAGCATCATCGGCAGTGTGGAGCGGGCCGTCGCCCATCTCGTCGAACAGCACGGCGGGGCCTTCCCCGCCTGGCTCGCCCCCACCCAACTGGCGATCCTCCCGATCTCCGACGCCGAACTGCCGAATGCCGCTGCCCTCGCCCGACGATGTGCCGCCCTCGGACTCCGGGCGGAGATCGCAGGGCCCGACCGCGGCACTCTGGGCGCCCGTGTCCGTGAAGCCCGCCTGGTTCCCTACCAAGCCGTCATCGGCGCCAGGGAAGCCGCTGGCGGCCACGTAGCCCTGCGGCTGCGTGACGGACGCCGACTCGACGCGCAGCCGGCCGACGCCGTGCTCACCCGTATCGCCGCTCTCGTCGAGGCCCACAGCACCGGCCTGTGGGACGACGCGGCCGCATAGCGGGCGGCGCTGTCAGCGCCTGCCGTCACCCGGGGCGAGAGCGCCGGTGACGGCTCGCTCCTGAACGGGATCCGGGGACTGCGGGTGGACCAGATCGCCGGCCGGGGCGGTGGCACGCAGCGCCGCCTCGACCCGGCGGTTGCTGGTCATGGTCGACGTGACGGCGGTCATGGTGAGGAGGAGGCCGGCGGCGGTGTAGAGCGGGGTGCGCACGTCGTAGGTGGTGGCGAGCCAGCCGCCGAGGAAGGCGCCGAACGGGGCGGCGCACATGGCGAGCATGCGGGAGGTGGAGGCGACCCGCCCCATCAGGTGGGCGGGGACGATCGCCTGCCGGAGGGAGGGGCCGATCACCATCGTGGCGCCCATGCCCGCTCCGCAGACGGCGAGCGCGAGCCCGGCGACGTACGGGTCCGGGGCGGCGGCGAGGCCCAGGACGGCGAGTCCCTCGGCTGCGGCCGTGCAGGTCAGTGCGGTGCCGGTGCCGAGTCGCCGGCCGAGGAAGGAGGCGATGCCCGCGCCGAGCAGACCGCCTGTGGCCTCCGCCGTGAGGAGCAGGCCGAAGCCGAAGGCGTCGATGCCGAGACGATCGTGGGCGAAGAGGGCGAGTACGGTCTCGACGGCGAGGAAGGCGGTGTTCCCGACCGCCGGACGCAGCGCGAGGCCGAGCAGCAACCGATCGCGCACTACGTACGAGGCGCCGGCCCGCGCCTGCCGCAGCAGCGACTCACGGGCCTGCGGTACGGGCCGGGGTGCGGCGGGCAGTGACCGTACGAGCACTGCGGAGAGTGCGAACGACACCGCGTCGGCGAGCAGCGGAACCGCCCGCCCGAGCGCGAGCAGGGCGCTGCCCGCGGGTGGCCCCGCGAAGCCGGACGCGGCGGTCTGGGCGCCGCGCAGGCGGGAGTTGGCGCGCTCCAGGAGCGCGGGGTCGCGGCCGAGCAGATCCGGCAGATAGGCCGTGGCGGCCGTGTCGAAGAAGAGTGCGCCGAGGCCGAGCAGGAAGGCGAGGACCGCGAGCAGCGGAACGCTCAGCATGTCGAGCGCGGCCGCTGCCGCCGGTATCGCGAGCAGTGCCGCACGCGCCGCGTCCGTGACCCACATCGTGCGCCGGCGGTCCCAGCGGTCCACGAGCGCTCCGCCGAGCACTCCGAAGAGCAGCCACGGCAGTGTTCCGGCGGCGGTGACGACGGCGAGCGCCATCGGATCCCGTGTCAGCGTCAACGCGAGCAGCGGCAGCGCGGCGTGCGTCACCCCGTCGCCGAGCGAGGACACCGTCTGCGCGGTCCACAGCCGTCCGAAACCGACCGGCAACTTGCTTGATTCCGTGGTCACTTGCTGTCCCCCTGGACCTGCTGGCGCGGTGCCGGGTGGAACAGTGCGAAGACGAGCGACGCGTCCGGCAGCGACGGGTCGGACAGCTCCCGGTACTCGTCCGCCAGTGCCTCCAGCCGCGCCCCGAGTTCCGCGAACTGCTCCTCGGTGAGCCGTAGATGCGCCATCCGTACGTGACGCCCACCGTCGGCCGGCGCTGCCTCCAGGTCCGCCACCGCATGCCGCATCAGGACGTCCGGCCCTCCCTCCCCCGGGTCCGGAAGGACGATCGCCCGAGCGGCCATCGCGTAGTACCGCTCGGTGACGCCGCGTACCTTCCGGGTGCGTACCACCTTCACCAGGCCGGCCCGTTCGAGCAGCCGTACGTGGTAGCTGGAACTTCCTTTCGCGAGGCCCACCCGCTCGGCGATCTGCGTGATCGTCGCGGGCTCGAAGCGGAGCACGGCCATGATCCGGTGACGCGTGAGGTTGGAGACGGCGCGCAACTGATCGTCGGTGGTGACGTGGAGTGTCTCTGGCAGGTCTTCGGTCGACATGCCGCCAATGGTCAACGTTTCTTGACCATTGCGCAAGGGGGTTGCGGACCAGCTGTCCGGGACGTGGGGCCCGCACCGCCGCGCTCTGCCGACCGGCCGGGACGTGGGGCCCGCTCCGTCGGCCGATGGTCCGTCTGCTCGCCTGCGCCGTGCACCCATTGAGTGGTTCGGCCAGAGCTGCCGTCTGAACCGCTCGTGCTACGGGGACCCATGGCTCGGCGGCCGAAGAGCGGGCGGTGCATCCGTCCGCCCGGTGAACGCGGAACAGGTGGCAAGCACCACTTCACGACACGGAGGACCAGATGCATGCGAGGCCGGTTGCCCGCCATCACGTCACGGCCCCCCACCGCCTGGCCCTGCCCGGGCCCCCGACGATCGCTGCGGCAGTCGTCGACGAGGCCGTGGCCGAGGCCGTCACCGCGGAACTGGAACGCTGCTGCGCCCACTTCGTCGCCCACAGCCGTTCCCTCGACCCCGTCTTCGCCCGCGATGTCGCGGAACGGCTCGCCACCTTCACGTGCGGCGGCGGCTCGAGGATCCGGCCTCGACTCCTCTGGTGGGCGCTGCGGGCCTGCGGAGGCACGGACGCCCACGTCCCCGGCGCCCTGCGGGTGGCCGCCGCGCTCGAACTCATCCAGAGCTGCGCCCTGGTCCACGACGACGTCATGGACCAGTCGGAGGTACGCCGCGGCGGTCCTTCCTTCCACGCGCAGATCGCATCCCAGTACTCCCGGTCCGTAGCCGCGGCGGAACCGGGCCTGTCGGCGTTCGCCCAGTCGGCAGCGGTCCTCGCCGGGGACCTCGCGCTGTCCTGGGCCGACGACCTCGTCGCGGAAGCCGATCTGGAGCCGCCGGTTCGTGCCGAGGTCCTGAGGGTCTGGCGGGCCATGCGGACGGAGATGATCGCCGGTCAGTACCTGGACCTGCACGGCCAGGCGACCTCGTCCCGCTCCGCCGTGCAGGCGATGCGCACCGCCTGCCTCAAGACCGCCCGCTACACCGTCGAACAGCCTCTGGCCCTGGGGGCGGCGCTGGCCGGATCCGACGAGGCGACCACCCGTGCCCTGACGGCCGCCGGGCGGTGCGCCGGCATAGCCTTCCAGCTGCGCGACGACCTCCTCGGCGTGTTCGGCGACCCCGCGGTGACCGGCAAGCCCTCGGGAGAGGACATCCGCTCCGGGAAGGCGACCTATCTCCTGGCCCTGGCCCACTCGGGGGCGCGGGCCGTCGCCGGCACCCCCGTCCTCGATCTCCTGCGGGGCTGTCGCGGGAACGCTCCGCTCTCCGGGGCCGTCCTGTCCTCGGTACGCGAAGCGCTGCGCTCCACCGGCGCTCCGGCGCGGGTCGAGCGGCGCATCGAGCGCCTGTCCCGGGCGTCCGGCCGTCACCTGGCCGCCGCGGCCCTCCAAGACCCCTCCGCCCGGCACCTGTCCGCTCTCCTGGCACAGGTGGCCTCGCCGCCGCGGTGCGGCCACCTCACGACGGAACCGGCCGGACCCGGCGGGAGCTCCCGATGAGGACGATCACCGGACGTACCGATCACGTGGTCGTCGTGGGCGCCGGGCTCGCGGGCCTGTCGGCAGCCCTCCACCTGCTCGGCGCGGGCCGCCGCGTCACCCTCGTGGAACGCGACCCCCTGCCAGGGGGCCGGGCCGGCCTCGTCGAGCGCGACGGGTACCGCTTCGACACCGGACCCACGGTGCTCACCATGCCGCACCTGCTGGAGGAAGCCTTCGCCGCGGTCGGCGAGACCTTGTCCGACCGGCTGACCCTGCACGCCCTCCACCCCGCCTACCACGCCCGGTTCGCCGACGGCAGCAGCCTCGACGTCCACACCGGCGCCCAGGCCATGGAGGCGGAGATCGAACGCTTCGCCGGAGGCCGGGACGCGGCCGGCTACCGACGACTGCGCCGCTGGCTGCACGATATCTACCAGGCCCAGATGGGCCGGTTCATCGAAGCCAACTTCGACTCGCCCTTCTCCCTCCTGCACCCCGACCTGGCCCGCCTCGCCGCACTCGGTGGCTTCGGCCGCCTGCAGCCGAAGATCGGCCGGTTCATCACCGACGAGCGGCTGCAGCGCGTCTTCACCTTCCAGGCCCTCTACGCGGGTGTCCCTCCGGCCCGGGCACTCGCGGCCTACGCCGTCATCGCCTACATGGACACCGTCGCCGGGGTGTACTTCCCGAAGGGCGGCATGCACGCCGTACCCACGGCCCTGTCCGCGGCGGCAGTGGACGCGGGCGCCACCCTCGTCCACGGCGAGAGCGTGACCCGGCTGGAGCGCACCGGCGAGCGGATCACCGCCGTGGTCACGGACCGGCAGCGCATCCCGTGCGATGCGGTCGTCCTCACCCCCGACCTGCCGCTCACCTACCAGCTGCTCGGCGCGTCCCCGCGCCGTCCGCTCGCCCTGCGCCACTCCCCGTCGGCCGTCGTCCTGCACGTGGGCAGCGACCGCACCTGGCCCGAACTGGCGCACCACACCCTCTCCTTCGGCGCCGCCTGGAAGCAGACCTTCCGCGAGCTCACCGACACCGGACGTCTGATGAGCGACCCCTCCCTCCTCATCACCCGCCCCACCGCGACCGACCCGGACCTCGCACCGCCGGCCAGGCACACCCATTACGTCCTCGCGCCCTGCCCCAACACCGCCACGGGTCCCCGCGCGGCCTCCTGGAAAGAGCTGGGCCCGCGCTACCGGGACAGCCTGCTGCGCGAACTGGAGCGCCGCGGCCTGACCGGGTTCGAAGCCGCGGCCGAGACCGAGGTGCTCGTCACCCCCGCCGACTGGACCGCCCAGGGCCACGGGGCCGGCACGCCCTTCTCCGTCGCCCACACCTTTCCCCAGACCGGCCCCTTCCGCCCCCGCAACCTCGTCCGCGGAACCGCCAACGCCGTCCTCGCGGGCTGCGGCACCACACCGGGAGTCGGCGTCCCCACCGTCCTGATCTCCGGCCGTCTCGCCGCCGCCCGCATCACCGGCGTGTCCCACGTCCGCCACCGCACCACGCCGACCCGCCCGGCCGCGACGAAAGGCAGCACCGCATGACGCGACGCGAACTCGACGCCGCCGCCCTCACCGACCCGGCCCTGCGCAGCGCCTACGCAGGCTGCCGCCGCCTCAACGCCCAGCACGGGAAGACGTACTTCCTCGCCACCCGGCTCCTGCCCGCGGCACGCCGTCCCGCCGTCCACGCCCTCTACGCCTTCGCCCGGCTCGCCGACGACATCGTCGACGACCTGACCGCCCCCGCCGAGCGCACCGACCGGGCGGAGCGGCTCCAGGCCCTCTCCCACGACCTGCGGACCGCGATGAACGGCGGTCCCGCACACCACCCCGTCGTCACCGCGCTCGCCCACACCGCGTACCGCTACCGGATCCCCCACCGCCACTTCGACGACTTCCTCACCTCCATGCGAAGTGACCTCGGCACCACCGACTACGGCACCTTGGACGCGCTGCGCGGCTACATGCACGGGTCCGCCGCCGTCATCGGCCTCCAGATGCTCCCGGTCCTGGGACACGTCACCCCCCGGGACGAGGCGGCCCCGCACGCCGCCGCCCTCGGCGAGGCGTTCCAGCTCACCAATTTCATCCGGGACGTCGGCGAGGACCTCGACCGCGACCGGGTCTACCTGCCCGCCGACCTGCTCGCCGCCGACGGCGTGGACCGGGACCTCCTGCGCTGGAGCAGACGTACCGGCCGATCCGACCCCCGCATCACCCGCGCCCTGCGCTCCGCCATCGCCCTCACCCGGGGGTTCTACGCGCAGGCGGAACCGGGCCTGGACATGCTCGAACCCGTCTCCCGGCCCTGCGTGCGCACCGCCTTCGTCCTCTACGGCGAGATCCTGGACGCCGTCGCCCGGGACGGGTACGCCAGCGTCCACCGCCGCTCCGCCGTGCCCCTCGGCCGACGGGCCGCCGTCGCCGCGGCCGGCCTGGCCAAGATCACGGCAGCGCGGCTCGGGGCGCCTGCCGCCCGTGTCCTCGAGGAGCCGTCCCGGTGAGTCCGCGATCCCGCCTCCGCGTCCCGCTCAGCCTGCGCCGCACGCCCGTGGCCTGGCACCGGCAGGAGCCGACCTGGCGGGACGCCTCGCCACGCCTGATCGACGCCGCCCTCAAACGGGCCCAGGCCCTTCCCACCGGGAACTGGTACGTCCTGGGGCCGTCCACCGCGGTCGGCGCCGACCGCAGCCACGGGACCACGGTCGACGGCACGGAGATCGTGGCCTGGCGCGACTCCGAAGGCGTCCTGACCGCCGGCCCCGGCGCGTGCCCCCACCTCGGCGCCCCGCTGGCGCGGGCCCCGGTGCGCTGCGGCACCCTGGTCTGCCCCTGGCACGGACTCGCCCTGAGCGGGGCCCCCTTCGCCGGCTGGAACCCCTACCCCGCCCACGACGACGGGACCCTGGTCTGGGTACGGCTCGACGCGCACGGCGGCGAGGACCCCCTCGACCGGCCCGTGCTGCCGGCCCGGCCGCCGGCCGGCGCCTGTCTGACCGCCGTCTACTCGGGCACCGGCGTCTGCGAACCCGAGGACATCGTCGCCAACCGCCTCGATCCCTGGCACGGCGCATGGCTGCACCCCTACTCGTTCGTCGACCTCACCGTCCTCGACGACGGCGCCGAGACCGACGTCCTCACCGTGCGCGTCTCCTTCAAGGTCGCCGGCCGCGTGGTGGTGCCGGTCACCGCCGCGTTCACCGCCCCCGGCCCACGGACCGTCCTCATGACCATCACCGAGGGCGAGGGCGCGGGCTCCGTCGTCGAGACGCACGCCACGCCGCTGGGCCCCGGCGCGGACGGCCGCCCCCGCACCCGGGTGACCGAGGCGACCCTCGCCACCTCCGAGCGGACGGGCTTCGCCCTCGCCCGCGGCGCCGCCCCCCTCCTGCGCCCCCTCATGAGGCGCGCGGCCGGCCGCCTGTGGCAGGACGACTTCTCCTACGCCGAGCGGCGCTGGGAGCTGCGCAGCACCGGCCGCTTCCCCGGCTGAGCCGCCTTCACCGGGCCGGGGCCGGCCGGGCGCGGCAGGACGTCATGACGCCGCTGCCGCCCGGCGTCCCCAGCCCGCCAGGGCCCGGGCCGGCGCGGACCTGCCGCGGTCCGGCACCGTCCACAGCGTCTCGCCCCGCACGCCCCAGCGTTCCAGCAGCGCGTTCGCCGCCAGGAACCCGCTGGTGGCCGCCCTTTCCATCAGGGCCACCGGCAGGTCGGTCCGCACCAGGTCACCGGCGAGCACCACCCGCGGGTCCCCCGTACGCACGGCGGGCCGGTCCTGGTAGCCGCCCACGGTGAACAGCGGACAGTCCTCGCGCCACTCGTGCCGGGCGTCCACGATCCCAGCGGCCGATGTCTCCGGATACGCCTCGCGCAGCTGCCCCAGCAGCCCCTCCTGTACCTGCTGGCGCCGCTCCGCCGGATCGACCGCGTAGGCGTGCAGCTCCACCACCGAACCGCCGGTCTTCAGCGCCCAGCGGTGCGCCTCGCCCTCGAACCGGTCCAGGACGGTGACGTTGTCGAGGCCGCCGAACCCACTGGTGCCGAGGAAGCCGGGGCGCGTGCCCGCGACCGGAGCGGACAGCCACAGCCGGGAGACCAGGAACGCCGGCGCCGTCCTCAGTCCGGCGATCCGCTCGCGCCACACCGGGTTCAGCAACTCGGGCGACGCGCCGACCACGGCCTTGAGCCCCCCGGTGTCCAGGGCCAGTACGACGGCGTCACAGCGTTCTGCGCCGGCCTCCGTGACGACGTCCACCTGCTCCTCGCCGACGGGGCGCACCCCGTGCACCGCCGTGCCCGTACGGATCCGCACGCCCAGCCCGTCCAGGTGACGGGCCAGCGGATCCCACAGGGCCTGCGGGAACGGCTCGCGGGGCACGTCGAACAGCAGCCCCTCGCTCGATCCGAGGAAGTAGATGTGGAACATCAGCGCCAGTTCGGCCGCCGACAGGGTGGCCGGGTCGGCGAAGAAGCTGCGCGAGAACACGTCGAAGGCCAGGTGGAGGGCCGCTTCAGGGAAGCGGATCGAGGCCAGGAACTCGCTGGCACTGACCTGGTCCAGTGCCTCGTAGACCCCGGGAACACCCACGTCCAGCAGCGGCAGGGCCGCCCGCGGGTTCATCCGGCCCAGATCCCTCCAGCCGAACGACGGGCTCTGCGCGACGAACCCGAGGGCGCTGAGCGGCGGCGTGCGCGGCACGCGGGCAAAGCTGTCCTGACCGCCGTCGCGGTGCCGCAGGGGATAGTCCGCCAGCCCCGTCAGGCCGTTGAGGCCCGGATCCGTACGCCTCAGCAGCGCCCTCAGGTTGTAGTACTGCCGGAAGAACGCGTGGAAGCCCCGGCTCATCGTGACCTGTGAACCGTCCGCCAGCTGCGTCCGCCAGCCGGCCAGCCTGCCGCCGAGCTGCTGGTCCCGTTCGTAGACGCTCACGCGCACACCGCGCTCGGCGAGCACCGTGGCCGCTGCCAGTCCGGCGATGCCCCCGCCGACCACCGCCACCCGCGGAGCGTCCCCCTCGACCCGCGCCCGCCCGCCCCGCCCGTCGATCCGCCGGGCGCGCCGGTCCCGGCCCGGGCGGACCCCCCGGTTCACTCGGCGACCCGGCCGACGAAGGTGTGGGTGATGCCCGTCTGCCATCCCGGCAGGGGCAGCACCCGCACGTCCGTGAACCCGGCGGCGCGCATCCGTTCCGCGAACTCCCCGGCGGTGTCGAAGTCGAGCACGCTGCGCCACAGGTGCTCGTACAGCCCGGCGTCCCCGCCGGCCCGCCCCAGAGGCATGATCACGGTGCGGCACACGGCCGTCCACAGCGCCCGGTGCACCGGCTTCCCACTGAGCGCGTACTCGTGCACGGCGATCCGCCCGCCCGGCGCCATCGTGGCGCGTACGGCGGCCAGCGCCCGGTCCGGATCGGGCACGTTGCGCACCACGTAGGCCGCGAAGACGGCGTCGAAGGGGCCCTCGACCCCGGCCTCGGCCAGCCGGCCGGCCGACGCCCGGACGAAGCGGACCCCGGCCGGCCAGCTCTTGGCTGTGGCCCTCTCCAGCATGCCCGGCGAGGCGTCCACCCCGGTGATGTCGGCCTCCGCGGCGGCCGACAGGAGGGCGGCCGTCGAGGCGCCGGTACCGCAGCCGAGATCCAGGACGCGGGCGCCGCGGCCGCCGTCCGGCAGGCCCAGGCGGCGTGCCGAACGGCGCAGATGCCCGTGGTAGCCGGGGTTCGCCCGCACCAACAGGTCGTAGCGTGACGCGGCACGGTCGAAGGCGACCGACAGCGCGTCGTCGCGCAGCAGGGACATGAAGGCCTTTCAGCTTCGTCCCGGCACCCGGGCCGGCACGGATCGGCGAAGCAGCGGCAGCTCCAACAGCGACCGCAGCATGGGACGGACGGGTGTGCGCAGCCCGATTGTGAAGTCCTCCCAGGGCGAGGTCGCCCCGTCCAGGAACCGCAGGATCCGCTCGGCGGGCACGGCGGAGAAGAGGCGGGCGAAGAAGGCCCCGCCGTCGATGCGGCCGGTGTCCAGCGCCCGCAGCATGACGGCGTCCATGGCCCGGGCCCTGGGTCCGTGCACGGGGGGAGTCCGGTCCGGGGAGCGGCCCGCCAGCACAGCCTCGGCGAGCTGACGGCTCTGGCGCTGGATCGCTGCGAAGGTGTAGCCCGTGGAGGGCCGCGTCGCACCGCCCGCGGCCCCGATGAGGTGGACCCGCCGTCCGGCGCTCCGGGGGAACCGGCCGTCGGTCATCGGGATCACTCCCTGCTCCCGCTCCACCACGGTGTGGTCGCCCAGGCCCAGGACCGCCCTGCAGTAGTGCCCCAGGGCGCGCTCGTAGGCGGCTTCGTCCAGGACTTCCCGGGAGAACTCCGTGTACTCGACCAGTGCCTCGGACCGGCTGAGCGGCAACACGTAACCGAAGGCCAGCCCGTGGGCGGGCTGGGGTACGCGGAAGTCCATCAGGGTCGCCGCGCCGGGATCGAATGCGGGACGTCCGGTGCGCACGAACCAGCCCCGGAAGTGCTGGAGCAGGGTGGTCCGTGCCGCGGGCAGCTGCCGCGGGGGGCGGGAGTCGAAGACCAGGCCCGCGCGCAGCACCGCCGGATCCCCCGCGGCGTCGCGGCCGTGGACCACCGCCCCGGCGGCGCCGGCGTCGGCCACCGCCTCCACGGTCATCGGCCGCAGGCTCACCCCGTGGACGGACAGTCGGCGGGTCATGGCCTCCTCGAAGCGGTCCGACCTCAGCATCTTGTACCTGAGCGGTCCCAGCGAGCGGTCGATGACCCCGCCGTCCGGGCCGTGGACGCGCAGCCGGTCCCAGCTTCCCGACAGCAGGCCGTCGTAGGGTCCGGCGCCTGCTTCCCAATAGCACCAGGTGCGAGCGGGAGGACGCAACGGCCCGGGCGGCGCCTCGACCACGATCACCGTGGCCGCGGGCCTTCCCCGGGGCGTCGTCTCCACGAGCCCGACTGCCAGGCTCAGGCCGGCTGCCCCGGCACCGACCACGGTCACATCTGCATCCCAGGGCACCCTCAGGCCTCCCGCCGTCCGCATCGTCCGTGGTCACTTCCGTGCCTGGCATCCCCGTGGATGCAGTAAAACCCCTCGCCGACCGGAACTCTTCACGACGCGTCGACAACGGGGCCGGACGCGCGGCGAATTCCGACCCGCCTGCCGGCCCGTATGGCTGCCGGTCGCCGGACCGCGGGCCGGTGGAGGACATACGGGTGTCCGTACGGGGCAGTCGCACACTGCGGTGCCCGGCGCCTGGCCCTTGGCGCCTGGCGGCCGCCGCAGACGCAGACGCAGAACGTGAAGGGGACGGACGTGAAGAACAGCGAGCCCGCGAAAGACAGGAATGCCGGACGGGAGATCCCGGATCTGCCCGACAACGGAGCGATGGTCGACGAACACGGCCGCCCTCCCGGAGTGCCCTCCCGTACGGGAACAGGGTCGTCCGCGCCGCCCGCCGACGCCGATCGTGTGGAGAAGGCCTCGGAGGACCACCGAGGAGACGCCCGGCACTGAAGCGACCGGCGGCGGACGAGCCGCCTCCGCCGGCGGAGCGGGAGGGGGAAACCCCCCGGCTCGATCAGGGGGTGTGTCACATGGTCGGCGCATCCGTGGCCGGACAGCCTGGAGGCATGCACCTTCACAAGCCTGCTCTGGCCGTACTGCCCGTCCTACTCCTTTCGATCGGCGCGTCGATCGTCGCCGTACCCGCCGCCACCGCGTCGCCCGCGCGGGCCGCTTCGGCCGCCTCTGCCTCTGCCTCTGCTGCCGAGTCTCCGGTCGCGGCCCTGGACCGGATCGCGGCCCCGCTGCGGTCCACCGACCCGCAGGACAGCCTCAAGGATCTACGGGCCCTCGGCAGGATGGTGGGCGACGCCAAGCTCGTGGGTCTGGGTGAGGCCACCCACAGCTCACACGAGTTCTTCACGATGAAGCACCGGGTGTTCCGCTACCTCGTGCAGGAGAAGGGCTTCCGCACCTTCGCACTCGAAGGCAGCTGGAGCGCCGGACTGCGGCTGAACGACTACGTCCTGCACGGCAAGGGAAACCTGCGGCAGCTCATGGACGAGGAGTTCCAGAACGTCTACGCCAGCTGGAACAACGCCGAGTACCGCGACCTGGTGCAGTGGATGCGCGACTACAACGTCAAGCACCCGAAGGACCCGGTGCAGTTCATGGGCAACGACAGCGCGTACGCCGGTCCGGACCTGTACGACCAGGTGAACGCCTACGTGGCCGGGGCACTCCCCCGACTGGCGCCGCGCTTCGCCGAGCTCTACCGGGACATGCGCCCGGCCACCGGCGTGGACGGCTACGTCAATGCGTACCTGGCGAAGCCGCTCGCCGAGCGGAAGGCCCTCGCGGAGCGGACGGCGCTCGCGGTGACCCTGCTCGAGCAGCGGCGACCGGGCCGGGGTGCCGACGGCGAGGCGTACGCGTGGGCCGTGCAGCAGGCCACCGCGATCGACCAGATGGCCCGTCTCTTCGCCTACGACTACGACGACCCGCAGCAGGTGGTGGAGAGCATGCGCTACCGCGACTCGGTCATGGCCGCGAACGTGGTCTGGTGGGAACAGCGCACCGGGCACAAGATCCTGCTGGCCGCCCACAACGCCCATGTCGCCCTGGAGACCTACACGCCGGCCTCCTACCCCAAGGTCCAGGGCACCTTCCTGCGCGAGGCGCTGGGCGACCGCTACGTCAGCATCGCCACCACCTTCGACCGGGGCTCGTTCAACGCCACCGGGGAGGACGGCGTCATGCGGAAGGTCACCGTAGGAGCCTCGCAGCCCGGCAGCGCCGAGCACACCCTGGACCGGGTCCGCCTGCGCGACTTCGTCGTCGATCTGCGGAACGCACCGGCCGGGGCGCGCGACTGGCTGGCCGCCCCGCACACCGTCAAGCGCATCGGGACGGCCTACCCCGCCCCCCACACGGATCCGCAGATCTCGCTGGCGCGGTCACACGACATCCTCATCCACCTGCACCAGGTGACCGCGGCCGAGCTGCTGACCCCGTCGGCCCGCTGAAGGCTGCACCGACGATCCGGGCGGCGGCTCCCGGCGTGCCGGAGCAGCGCACGCCGGGACTCTCGCTGGAGGCCGCCTGAAGAGCGGGCGCGCGACAGGGGGGTTATCCCCCGGGCCGACAGGCCGACCCGCCGCATGGTGCGCCGGGGTTCCGGGCGGCAGGGTGAAAGCGTGAAAGATGCACGAGCGGGTCGACGGAACGTACTGGTCGCAATCATGGGTGAAGGCGAGGGTGGCGGCCCGGGCGCTGGGATCGGCGCGTTCCTGCGTGCCCCGCTCGCGGCGCGCACCTGGCGCGAGTTCGGACACCTGCTGAGCGGGCTGCCGCTGAGCCTCGTGTACTTCTCGTTGGCGATCACGGGCGTGGGTCTCGGCGCCGGGCTGTTCTTCACCTTCCTCGGCGTCCCGGTCCTGGCCGGCGCACTGGCCCTGTGCCGCGAGTTCGGGCACCTGGAGCGGGCGCGGGCGCGCAGCCTGCTCGGGGTGGAGATCGCCGATCCCGCGCCGATCCGGGCGAGGGAGAGCGGGGCCCTGTCCGCGATGGGCGCGCTGCTCAAGAGCGGGAGCGCGTGGCGGCACGTGCTGTACTGCGTCGTCCACGTCCCGTTCGCGGCATTCGGGTTCGGGGTGGCGCTGGTCTTCGTGACGACCGGTGGGGCCTGCCTGTCGTACCCGTTGTGGTTCTGGGTGTTCCCGGCTTTCACCGACCAGCCCGGTCTCCAGCTCTTCCAGCGCGACGACTACGCCTTCTTCGCCGACTCGCCCGCCGCGATCGCCCTCACCTCCTTGATCGGGCTGGCGTTCACGCTCGCCACGCCGTGGGTGGTCCGGGCCCTGACCACCGTCGACCGGTTCCTGGTCAGCGGGCTGCTCGGGCCGTCCCGGCCGGACACCCGGCTCATCGAGCGGGAGTCCGGCCGGGGCGCCGTCGCGGACAGCGCCGGGGCCGACCTGCGGCGCGTCGAACGCGACCTGCACGACGGGGCGCAGGCCCGGCTGGCGGCGCTCTCCACGGGCCTGGGGCGGGCGAAGGAGAAGCTGCTCGAGGACCCGCAGGGCCCGGAGCGCGCGGCGGCGATGGTCGACGAGGCCCGCAGCGAGGTGAACCTGACGCTCCGGGAGCTGCGCGAACTGGCGCGGGGCGTCCACCCCGCCGTGCTGACCGGCCGGGGGCTGGACGCGGCGCTGTCCGCGGTGGCCTCGCGGTGCGCGGTTCCGGTGCGGGTCGCGGTGGACCTTCCGGCGCGGCCGACGGCGGCGATCGAGGGAATCGCGTACTTCGCGGTCGCGGAGCTGCTGCAGAACATCAGCAAGCACGCTCGATCGGCCTCGGTCGACGTGTGGAAGGCCCGGGAGCGCCTGCTGCTCCAGGTCTCCGACGACGGCGGTACGACGGCGACCGCCGAACTCCCCTGGCGGTCGTAGCCCGCCCCGGGCCGCCCAGCACACGGCGCCGCCGCCCCCAGGCCGGACCGGCTCGCGGCGCCGCCACGCCGGCCCTCGGCGGGGGAGCCGCCCGGGGCCGGCCGGGGTGGGCCAGGTGCGGGCGGGGCGGTGGGGCTGGTCGCCGGCCCCGGCGGCCCGGGCCGAGCCCGCGCCCGCCAGCCGGGCCGCCAGGAAGGCGCCGGTGAACGCGTCCCCGGCGCCCGTGGAGTCCACCGCCTCGGCGCTCTCCGCCGCGACCTCGGCGGTCACCCGGCCGTCCTCGGCGATCAGCGCCCCGGCCACGCCCCGGGTGACCACCACCAGCGGCACCCGCCGGCTCAGCTCCGCCGCCGCCCGCGCCACCCCGCCCGCCTCGGTGGACCCGGACCCGGGCGACCCGGTCAGCCCCGCCAGCAACAAGGCCTCGTCCTCGTTGGGCAGGAGGACGCCGGCCCCCGCCACGGCGTCGAGGAAGCGCCCCGGACCCAGCGCGGCCAGGAACCCGGCCGACGCCGGGTCCACGCTCACCGGCACGTCCCGGGCGCGGGCCGCCCGCAGCGCCACCAGGGCCAGGTCCCGGCTGCTGGCGGCGAAGAACAGATAACCGGACAGGTGGAGATGGGCCGCTCCGTCCAGCAGCTCCGGCACCCAGTCCTCGGGGGCGAGCCGCAGCGAGGCGCCGCTGTCGGTCAGGAAGGTCCGCTCCGCGTCCTGGCCGACCAGCGCGACCACCGTGCCGGTCGGCTCGGCCGGATCGATCACCAAGGTCGGCCGCACGCCCGCGTCGAGCAGGGCCCGCTCGTGCCACCGCGCCGTTTCACCGCCCACCCGCGCGAGGAGCCGCACGTCCGCGAGCCCCGTACGGGCCGCCCAGCAGGCCGCGTTGGCCCCCGCGCCCCCGGGCAGGGTCCGGATCCGGGCCGGGGTGTCGGTGGCCGGGGCCAGGGGCTCGGCATGTACCGCCACCACGTCGGTCACCACGTCCCCGACGACCAGCAGGGCACCCGGCCGGTCTGAAGCCGGCCGGTCTGAAGCCGGCCGGTCTGAACCCGGTCCGCCTGAAGCCGGCCCGCCTCCGGTCACGGCCGAGCCGCCCAGGCCCGCGCGATCCGCGCCCCGAGGCGCACGTTGCCGCGTACGGCCGCCAGGTTGGCCTCCAGGGAGGCCCCGCCCGTCGCGCGCACCAGGAACCCCAGCAGGAACGGTGTCACCGCCTGCCCCGTGATGCCCCGTTCCCGGCACTCCGACAGCGCCTCGGCCAGTACCCGGTCGTGCAGTTCCGGATCCAACTGCTCGGCCTCCGGCACCGGATTGGCGACCAGCAGCGCCGACTCCGGGCCGCCGAGTGCGTCCTGGGCGGCCATCACCGCCGCCACCTCCGCAGGCTGGTACACCGTCCAGTCCACCGGCTCGCCGGAGTCGGCCAGGTAGAACCCGGGGAAACGATCCGTCCCGTATCCGAGCACCCCCACCCCCAGCGTCTCCAGCCGCTGCAGCGTCGCCGGCACGTCCAGGATCGACTTCACCCCCGCGCACACCACCGTGATCCGCGTCCGCGCCAGCAGCGACAGGTCCGCCGACTCGTCCTGCGACCGCGTCCACTCCCGGTGCACGCCGCCGAGACCGCCCGTGGCGAAGACCCGCAGCCCCGCCCGCGCCGCCAGGAAGGCCGTCGCGGACACCGTCGTCGCGCCGGTCGCCCCCGTCGCCAGCGCGGGCGCCAGATCCCGGTGGCCGAGCTTGCGCACGCCCTCGCCGCTCGCGATCCGCTCCAGCCGCGCCTCGTCCAGTCCCGCGCGGGCCACGCCGTCGATGACCGCGATCGTGGCCGGAACGGCTCCCTCCGACCGGACCAGCTCCTCCAGTTCCCGGCCCACCGCCAGATTGCGGGGGCGGGGCAGGCCGTGCGCGAGGATCGTCGACTCCAGCGCCACGACGGGCCGCCGCCGGGCGAGGGCCTCGCGCACCTCCTCCGACAGGACCGGAACGGGGGCCTCGGCCGATGACGACGCTGCTGTGTGCTGTGACATGTCCCCATCCCTGGCACGGGATCCGGCGCCCCAAACGCGCCGCCGCCGACCGGGCGCGAACCTGTCCGCGTAGCGTCCCGAGTGAGAAGCATGAGAAGCACGAGCAGTATGTGAGGGATGGGCACCCCGTGGCCCGCGCGATGTCCCACCGGCCGTGGCACCGGCCCGTCGGGCTCGACAGGGTGACGCGCCGGGAAGGCGCGCGCTGGACGCTCTGGTCACCCCGGGGCGCGGTGGGCCCGGATTAGGCTGGCGCGCCATGAGCACCAGTGACCACAGCGCCGCCCCGTCCGAGGCCTCCGCCCCCGCACCCGCCCCCGCCCCCGCTTCCTTCGCCGTCTCCGTACCCGACCTTCCGGACACGGAACTGGAGCGCGAGGACCTCGATCCCGCACAGGTCCTCTCCGGAGAGCCGGTGGTGACGGGCAAGGTGCTGTGGGAGGCGGCGGACGGCTCCCAGGTGCGCGGGATCTGGCAGATCACCCCCGGGGTGGTCACCGACACCGAGGCCGACGAGCTGTTCGTGGTGGTCAGCGGCCGCGCCACCATCGAGGTGGAGGGCGGCGCGACGCTGGAGGTCGGACCCGGCTCGGCCTGCGTGCTGCGGGAGGGCGACAAGACGACCTGGACCATCCACGAGACGCTCCGCAAGGCGTACCACATCAGCTACTGAGCCGCTGAGGACGCCTTCACCGGGTGGCGGCGCGAGGTGAACAGCGCGAGCGCCGCCATCGGCAGCAGCAACGCGGCGCCGACCGCGTTGAGCCAGCCGTAGCCCGCCTGGGACATGATCAGACCGGCGACCGCGCCGCCCACGCCCGCTGCCGTGTTCATCGTCAGGTCGCTCAGCCCCTGCACCGCGGCCCGCGCGGGCTGCGGCACCGAGTCGGTCAGCAGCGCCGACCCGGACACCATGCCGGCGGACCAGCCGAGGCCGAGCAGGAACAGCCCGGCCGCGCTCTGGGCGTGGTCCGGGCCGGCCGTGCCGGCGAGCAGGGCGGCCACCGACAGCAGCCCGGCCGCCAGGCCGATCACGGACAGCCGGCCGAGCCGGTCCGCGAGCCAGCCCATCACCGGCGAGAAGGCGAACATGCCGGCGATGTGTCCGCTGATGACCAGCCCGATGAGCTGCAGCTCGGCGCCGTGGTGGCCCAGGTCGACCGGGGTCATCACCATGATCGAGACCATGGTGGTGTGGGACACCGCGATGGTGACCAGCGCGAGCCGGGCCCGTGGGGAGGCCTTGACGGCCGCGAAACCGGCGCGCAGCGAACGCCCGGCGCGGGTCTGTTCCGCGGGCGCGGCGAGCGCGCGGGCCGTCAGGAGCGGGTCGGGGCGCAGGAGTACGGCGATCAGGGCGGCGGTGAGCAGGAAGACGGCGCCGGCCCAGACGAAGGGCCCCGCCATCTCGGGTATGGAGGTGCCGGCGAAGCTGCGGCTGGCCGGGGCGGAGAGGTTGGGGCCGAGCACCGCGCCCAGGGTGGAGGCCCAGACGACCAGGGAGATGGCCCGGGCGCGGCGGCCGGGCTCGGCGAGGTCGGAGGCGGCGAAGCGGGCCTGGAGGTTGGCGGAGGAGGCGGCTCCGAAGGCGGCCATGCCGAGCATCAGGAGCGGAAAGCTCTTGACCGAGGCGGCGAGGACCACGAGGGCCGCGCCGGCGGCGCCGATGAGGTAGGCCAGGACCAGGCCGGGGCGACGGCCGCGGGCGGTCATCAGGGCGGCGAGCGGGAGCGAGACCAGGGCCGTCCCGATCACGGCGGCGGTGGAGGCGAAGCCGGACAGCGACTCCGTGCCGCTGATCTCGGTGGCCAGTACCGGGGCCAGGGCGATGCTGACGGGCACGCCGATCCCGCTCAGCATCTGGCTGGCGATCAGCACGCCGGAGGTCCGGCGCTGGAGTCGGGGCAGGTCGGCGAGGGTCACCGGCGCGGCGGTCCGGTCGGCGGCGGGCCCGGCGCTCACGCGGTCGGCCCCTGACCGGGACACGGACACGGGGGCGGTACGGGGGCGGGCGCGGCGGCAGCAGTAGTCACCGCGGCAGTTTCGCACCCCTTACCGCCCGGCGGAACCGGATAAGCGGCCGCCGGGAGCGGAGCCTCGCGGCCGGGGCCGCGCGCAGAGCAGGAGGCATCGGGACGGGCGACGGAACCCGCATCGGCCGGGGCGTCGCAGCGGACCGCGCGACGGACGCGGCGGACGCGGCGGAGATCAGAACAGCGGCGGCGGGAGCACGCCCTCCAGGGCGAGCAGGACGCGCTTGGTCTCCACGCCGCCGCCGAAGCCGCCGATGCCCCCGTCGTTCTCCACGACCCGGTGGCAGGCCACCACCAGCGGCAGCGGGTTCGATCCCATGGCGTTGCCGACGGCCTGCGCCGCGCCCGGCTGGCCGACGCGCGCGGCCAGTTCCCCGTAGCTCACGACCGCCCCGTAGGGCACCGAACGGTCCAGTTCCCGCAGGACCTGCCGGTTGAAGCCGGAGCTGAGCCGCCAGTCCAGCCGCAGGTCGAAGCGGCGCAGGGTGCCGGCGAAGTAGGAGGTCAGCTGGCGTATCGGCTCGGCCAGCAGGACCTCCTCGCCCGACGGCGGACGCCAGGCGTCGGCGCCGAGCCGGGAGATCAGCGCGCCGGTCGCCCGCTCGGCCCGGTCCGGCCCGGCGTGGAACTCGACCCGGACCAGACCCTCCGGGGTCGCGGCCAGGAGCAGGGGCCCGATGTCGCTGGGGACGACGGTCCATTCGAGGCGCGGCCCGCGGGGCCGCTCGGTGCTGTCCACCCCCTCACGGTACGGCCACCCGCTGACAGCGGAGCTCCCCGGTTCAGTACGCGCCCACCGCGTCCCGTACGACATCGGGCTTGTTCGTGATGATCCCGTCCACGCCCATGTCCTGGACCTTCCGGGCGGTCTGCGCGTCGTCCACGATCCAGGTGTCCACCTCCATCGCCTTGCCGTGGGCGCCGAGCAGTCCGTGCACCGCCGCCACCCAGTCCTCGTTGATCGTGGTGTACCAAGGGTTGATCCGGTCGGCGAACTGCGCGTACCGGGGCAGATCGGCCACGGGTGGGGTGCCGAGGAAGGCCGTCACGAGGTCCGGGCGCAGCTCGTGCACGATGCGCACGGACTCGGCGCTGAAGCTCTGGACGACCAGCCTCCGGCTCACGTGGTTCTCGTCGAGCCAGCCGGTGTCGGCCAGTACCCGCAGGGTCTGCTCCTCGATCCCGGGGTAGATCTCCGGCTTCTTGATCTCCAGGAGCAGCCGCTGCCAGTTGCGCTGCACCCGGTCCATGTACTCCCGCAGGGTCGGCACGCGGGCGCCGGCGAACCGCGGCGCGAACCAGCTGCCCGCGTCCAGCCCGCGGATCTCCTCGGCCGTGAAGTCCTTGACGCGCCACGGCTTGCGGTCGGGGTACACCTGCTCGACGTCGGTGGTGCGGGCCAGGGTGTCGTCGTGGATCACCACGAGCTCGCCGTCCTTGGTGCGCTGGACGTCGTTCTCCACCCAGTCGATGCCCATGCGCATGGCGAGGTCGATCGCCTCGAGGGTGTTCTCCGGCGCGTACGCCGAGGCCCCCCGGTGGGCGTACACGATCGGGTTGGAGAGCCAGTCCGGACCGGGCGCCGCGGAGGCGGCCGTCGCGCCGAACACGGTGAGGGTGAGTCCCAGGAAGGCGGCGGTGGCCGCGGCGACGGGTCGGACGTACATGCGCGTTCTCCTCGGTCGTGAGCCCTGCTCCTGCCTCAAACGGGCGTGGAGCGGCATTCGTTGCGGCAGTGCACGTGCGGGATTGCGGTGTTCGACGGTCTTTCAGGGAGAGCCGTGTACGGCGATCATGGGGTTGAAGATCGTGGGGGCGCCACCGAACTACGACAAACGGACCAGACGACCCGCGGGGATCCGACGGCCGCGGGAGCGTGGAGTGTCAGTGGAGGGTCGTACGGTTGACCCATGCGGCCCGTATCGAAGATCGAACGCACGGTGGCGCCTTTCGAGGTCGTCAGTTCCTACCAGCCCAGCGGCGACCAGCCGACGGCCATCGCCGAGCTGGAGAAGCGCATCCGTGCAGGTGAGAAGGACGTCGTGCTGCTCGGCGCGACCGGAACCGGCAAGTCGGCGACCACCGCCTGGATGATCGAGAAGCTCCAGCGGCCCACGCTGGTGATGGCACCCAACAAGACGCTCGCCGCCCAGCTGGCGAACGAGTTCCGCGAGCTCCTGCCGAACAACGCCGTCGAGTACTTCGTCTCGTACTACGACTACTACCAGCCCGAGGCCTACGTACCGCAGTCGGACACCTACATCGAGAAGGACTCCTCGATCAACGAGGAGGTGGAGCGGCTGCGCCACTCCGCGACCAACTCCCTCCTCACCCGGCGCGACGTGATCGTCGTCGCGTCCGTGTCCTGCATCTACGGCCTCGGCACCCCGCAGGAGTACGTGGACCGGATGGTCCCCCTCAAGGTGGGGGAGGAGATGGACCGCGACCAGCTGCTGCGCCGCTTCGTCGAGATCCAGTACACGCGCAACGACGTGGCCTTCACCCGGGGCACCTTCCGGGTGCGCGGCGACACCATCGAGATCTTCCCGGTCTACGAGGAACTGGCCGTCCGCATCGAGATGTTCGGCGACGAGATCGAGGCGCTGTCCACCCTGCACCCGCTGACGGGCGAGGTGATCAGCGACGACCGCGAGCTGTACGTCTTCCCCGCCAGCCACTACGTCGCCGGCCCCGAGCGCATGGAGAAGGCCGTCCGCGGCATCGAGACCGAGCTGGCCGAGCGCCTCGCCGAGCTGGAGAAGCAGGGCAAGATGCTCGAGGCGCAGCGGCTGCGCATGCGCACCACCTACGACCTGGAGATGATGCGCCAGATCGGCTCCTGCTCCGGCATCGAGAACTACTCGCTGCACATGGACGACCGCGAGCGGGGTTCGGCGCCCAACACCCTCATCGACTACTTCCCCGAGGACTTCCTCCTCGTCATCGACGAGTCGCACGTCACGGTCCCGCAGATCGGCGCGATGTACGAGGGCGACGCCTCCCGCAAGCGGACGCTGGTCGACCACGGCTTCCGCCTCCCCTCGGCCCTGGACAACCGGCCGCTGAAGTGGGAAGAGTTCCAGGAGCGGATCGGCCAGACCGTCTACCTGTCGGCCACCCCGGGGAAGTACGAGCTCTCGCGCGGCGACGGCTTCGTCGAGCAGATCATCCGCCCGACCGGCCTCATCGACCCGGAGGTCGTGGTCAAGCCCACCGAGGGCCAGATCGACGACCTCGTGCACGAGATCCGCCAGCGGGTCGAGAAGGACGAGCGGGTCCTGGTCACCACCCTCACCAAGAAGATGGCCGAGGACCTCACCGACTACTTCCTGGAGCTCGGCATCCAGGTCCGCTACCTGCACAGCGACGTCGACACCCTGCGCCGCATCGAGCTCCTGCGCGAGCTGCGCGCCGGCGAGTACGACGTCCTCGTCGGCATCAACCTGCTGCGCGAGGGCCTCGACCTGCCCGAGGTGTCGCTGGTGGCGATCCTCGACGCCGACAAGCAGGGCTTCCTGCGTTCCGGCACCTCCCTGATCCAGACCATCGGCCGCGCGGCGCGCAACGTCTCCGGCCAGGTCCACATGTACGCGGACTCCATCACCCCGGCCATGGCGCAGGCGATCGACGAGACCAACCGGCGCCGTGAGAAGCAGGTCGCGTACAACACGGCCCACGGGATCGACCCGCAGCCGCTGCGCAAGAAGATCAACGACATCGTGGCGACGATCGCCCGCGAGGAGCTCGACACCGAGCAGCTCCTCGGCACCGGGTACCGCCAGACCAAGGACGGCAAGGCGGTCAAGGCGCCGGTCCCGGCGCTGGGCGGCAAGGCGGCCGGGCAGGCCAAGGCGGACGCCAAGGGCGGCAAGGGCGGCAAGGGTGCGAAGGCCGGCGTGGTGGCGACCGACCGGCCCGCCGCCGAACTGGCCTCTCTCATCGAGCAGATGACCGAGCGCATGCGCGGCGCGGCCGCGGAGCTCCAGTTCGAGGTCGCGGCCCGGATCCGGGACGAGGTGAGCGAGCTGAAGAAGGAGCTCCGACAGATGAAGGAAGCGGGCCTCGCCTGACCCGGAGGCGGTCAGTAGGGTTGGCACCAGCCGCAGGTACACGCTGCGCACCCACAACGGGGCGGGCTAGGGAGAGGGGACAGCGCGTGACGGTCAACATGACCAAGGGTCAGGCCATCAGTCTGCAGAAGGCGGACGGGGGCACGCTGACCGCGGTCCGCATGGGCCTGGGCTGGCAGGCGGCCAAGCGCCGCGGGCTCTTCGGCTCGCGGACCCGGGAGATCGACCTCGACGCGTCGGCGGTGCTCTTCGCCGACAAGCAGCCCGTGGACGTCGTGTTCTTCCGGCACCTGCAGAGCGACGACGGCTCGGTGCGGCACACCGGCGACAACCTCGTCGGCGGTGTCGGCCAGGGCGGGGACGACGAGTCGATCCTCGTCGACCTGCAGCGCGTGCCGGTGCACATCGACCAGATCGTCTTCACGGTGAACTCCTTCACCGGCCAGACGTTCCAGGAGGTGCAGAACGCGTTCTGCCGCATCGTCGACGAGACCAACGGCCAGGAGCTGGCCCGCTACACCCTCGACGGCGGCGGCCAGTACACCGCGCAGATCATGGCGAAGGTGTCGCGCGTCGGCAGCGGCTGGCAGATGACGGCCCTCGGGAACCCGGCCAACGGGCGGACCTTCCAGGACCTGATGCCGGCGATCCTGCCGCACCTGTAGGACGAAGCACGGCGCGACCGACGGCACGGCTGAAGAACGGGTACGGGGGAGGGGCTGCACGATGACGGCCGAACTGGTCCGGGGGCAGAACCACCCCCTGTCCCGGAGCCGGGTGGAGGTCAGGATCTCGGCGGGCACACCCGTGCTCGCGCTGGTCCAGGTCTGCGACGACGCGGGCCGGCTCGCCGGGCCCGGAGCGGTGGCCCACCCCGGCGCCCGTGCCCTGCCGGGGCTCGAAGCGCCCGAAGGGATCGCGGCGCGGCACCGCATGACCGTCGACCTCGACGCGGTCGGCCCGGCCGTGCACCGGGTCGGCGTCGTGCTCGTCCTGCCGCCCGGCGGTCCGCCGCGCTTCGGAGCGGTCCCGGCGTCCTACGTGTCGGTGGCCGAACCGGAGGGCGCCGAGCTCGTCGGGTACACGCTGACCGACCTGGACTCCGAGACCGCGGTCCTCGCCCTGGAGCTGTACCGGCGCCAGGGCGCCTGGAAGGTCCGCGCCGTCGGCCAGGGGTACGCCGGCGGGCTCGGCGCGCTGCTGGCCGACGCCGGCCTGAGCGCCCCCGCGGCCGCGGAGCTGACCGCCGCCGCGACGGGACTTACGGCGCCGGGCGACATCACCCTGGCGGCCATGCCGACCGGGACGACGCCCACCGTGCCGCGCGGCCTGCGGGCCCCGGCCCCCGCCCCCCACCCGACCCCGGCGCCGGACGCGCCGCCGGCCCCGGCGGCTCCCGCGCCCCCGGATCCGCTCCCGGCCCCCGGGGCCCCCTACGCGGGCACGTCCGGCGGCGACACCGCCGGCGGACCGCCCACGATCAGCTACGCCCACCCGCGCCGCCGCACCAGCACCGAACCGCCCGAGCCCGCCCCGCGCGCCGCCGCGCCGGCGCAGCCCGGCGAACCGCCCCGGCCCGTCGCCGGGGACGCGAGCGGCTGGTCCATGGAAGAGCGGCTCTACAACCAGGTGTGGGGCATGTTCGAGGACATGGCCCGCTCGGTGGCCGCCTACCGCGGCGCCGTCGAGTTCGCCGACTCCCGCATGGACCGCGAGCTCGACGAGGCGCTGTCCGACCCGCGCCACCGCCTCGGCGGCTCCGGCAGCGCCGCCCGCGACGGCGCCCGCGCCCGCCGCGACGAGCTGGTCGCGCGGGCGC
>NZ_JBEXOV010000055.1:0-50073 GCF_040611715.1 Streptomyces sp. NPDC006544
GCTTCCTGGGCCCCTGCGGCCTCCGGTCTTCCCTGACATCGAAGTCCACTGCAACTCCCTACGGACGGGTGTTGCAACGACCTCTTGAACTGAAGTACAAAGGCGGGGGCTTTTTGATGGCCGAATCCCGTCTCTACTCGTACAGATGACTAGGCAAGTACAGATAAGTCTGCTTCTATGGATGACATGAGCCCCCAGCCCACTGGAGGTCCCCAGGACCCCATGCCCGCCCCCGACTTCCTCACCTCCGCACAGGTAGCGGAACGCCTCAAGGTCAGCCGCAGCACCGTCCTCCGCCTCGCCACGGCCGGCCGCTTCCCCGGATCCATTCAGGTTGGCATCGGAACGATCCGCCGCCGCGGGCTTCGCATCCCGGAGACCGCCGTCACCGCATACCTCGCCGCCTCCGCTCTCCCGCTGAACGAGGAGTCCCGATGACCACGACCACCACCGCCCCCAACCCGGTCCGGCGCCTGGCGCTCCTCGAGCTCAAGTACGGCTTCGGCCAGCTGATCCCGTCCATGCGAGACCTGGTCGAGACCGCCGCGACCATCGCGGACGGCACGGCCTTCGCGGCCGAGGCCGCCGTCAACGACCGCATCCTGCGCCTGTTCCTCGGCCGGGCCGCCAGTCAGCTCATCGACCCGCTTCAGCAGGCAGCCACCAAGGCCGAGCGTGAGCGGGACGGAATCCTCTACCAGGCGCCCAGCCAGGAGCAGCACGACGCGCTCGACGCTGCAGACCGCGCCCTGTTCGACGCCCGGTCCCGCGTCTACGTCGCCCGGCAGCAGGTTGACAAGCTGGTCGAGGACGCCATCGACGACCTCGACGGGCTGCTCGCCGGCATCACGATCGGCGACCTGGCCGGCCTGCTCCGCCTCGTCGCCGCCGACCTGGCCGCGCACGCTGCCGCCTCCCACGTCCGCCGCCCGGCGATGACGTGATGGCCTCCCTTACCCCGGGCCAGCAGAGCGACGTGAGCCGCGCCCGGCAGGCTCTCACCGCGTCACACCAGATGAGCATCGGCGCCGCCACCGACCGCGACCTGTGCCACAACATCGGCCGGCTGGAGATCGCCCTCGACCAGGCCCTCCGCGTGATCGACGAGCTGACGGAGGGGTCGTGATGGCCGAGCAGCAGCATTCCATCGTCGACACCCCGGCCACGCCGCAGCAGTGCGCCGCTGATTACCGGCCGCCGGCCCAGGCCACGCAGGCCGCAGCCGACGCCCGGAATGCGACCGCCGCCCTCGGTACCGGCCAGCAGCACACCCACCGCAACTAGACCCATCCCACCCCGGCACGACCAACCGGAGGACAGTCATGCCCGAAACCAGCTACATGTCGGCGGCTCCCCAGATGAAGACGCTCGACTGGTTCGGTCTCAGCGGACCCCTCGTCCCCGGCGAGGCCGTCGCGCAGCACCTGTTCGCAACGGCCGAGCTCATGCGTCGCGACGGCTGGAACCCCCAGCTGTACGGCCTCGGCTCCGACCGACAGATCCGGGACGCGCTCCGTCACACCGCAATGGACGGGCGAGGCGACGCCGACACCAGCCACATCGCCCGCCAGGTGATGGAGGCCGCCCTCCGCACCGCGACCGGGGCCCCCTACGTCGACTACGAGGTCTGGGCCGAAAAGCCCCAGCGGACCCTCGACGAGATCCTCCACCTGCTGAAGGCCAGCGCATTCCTCGCCCGCCAGTGCGGGCCCCGCCCGACCGTCTGAACCCCTCCCGCCCGACCACCGAGGAGCACCGTCATGCCCGAGACCGACACCGCCGAGCGCACTCGCGTACTGGAGTGGGTCGCCGCTTACGCCCACATCAAGGACTACATGGAGCAGTCCGGCCCGCTCACGGCGGACCAGCAGCAGTCGTTCGCCAACGCTGTGGCCGCACAGAAGCGCGAAGGCATCAGCGACGCGGAGATCGCCGCTTTCCGCCGCCAGTACAAGGACAACCTCGACGCCCTCGCCGCCCGCCAGATCCACCCCGCCTGACCACCGAGGAGTACAGCCATGCCCTTCATCCTGGGCGACCGCGTCGAGGTGACCAGCCCGCAGGAAGGCTTCGAGCACCGCCAGGGCGACACCGGCACCGTCTGCCGCCTCGCCCGCGGCTTCGTCTACATCGAGGACGAGGACGGCCTCTCAAGCGCCCACTACCCGCACGAACTCGTCATCCGCCCCGCCTGACCACCGGAAGGACCACCGTCATGCCCGAAACCGTCACCAGCCTCGCCGCCCGTCGCAAGCAGGAGAACCTCGCCTGGCGGGACATCGCCGGCGTCGCCGAGTACCTGACCGCCCACCTCAACGGCGACAACGTGGCGAAGGCCGCTGTCCTCGCCGACGCCACCGAGCTCGCCAAGCACGGGGAGACCAGCCTCAAGGACGAACTCGACGCCCTCCGCACCCGCCGGTACGCCGACGCCGCCTGACCGACCTCAAGGCGAGGAGGAATCATGAACTTCAAGACCGTTCGCACCACCGTTGGCCGCCTTAGCATGTTCGCCGTCATCGAGAAGCTGCTCACGCTGGCCGCCCTCGTTCTGGTGGCCCTCACGGTCGGCGGCCAGCTGGGCCAGAGGCTGGGCCTGGAAGGCGACGCAGCCACGATCATCGGCTGGTCGATCGCCCTCGTGTACGACGCGCTGTGGATCGGCGCCCTGCAGAAGTCCGAGGTCGCGATCCGGCAGCGTTCCCGGATGGGCATGGCCGTGATGTTCGGCTTCACGGCAGCAGCCGTCGGATTCTCCACGTTCATCCTATGGAAGCTCGGCCACGCCCAGCTCTTCGCTGGCGTACCGGCCGCGGCCGCCCTCTTCATGGGACTCCGGCTCTTCACCGACAACATGTTGGCGGACCCTACGACCGCGGCCCGGATTGCCGAGCGGTCTGCCGAGGACCGCAACATGCGAGCCCTCGCCGCAGCCGACGCCCGGCACTTGCGGTCGGAAGCCCGCACCGAAGTCCTAACCGAGACTGCCGGGCACCTCGCCGCGCTGGACCGCCAAATCGCCCGCGCTGAAGTCCTGACCGCCGGCGAGAAGGAGATCAGCAAGGCCCGCGCGAAGGCTGAGGAGATCCTCGCCAAGGCCGACAGGAAGCACGGTGAGAAGGCCGCCGCGTTCATGTCCCGGGAGCTCCTGGCGGTTGGGCCGCGCCCCGTGGCCACGCCCGCTGGCCACGCCCCGCTCGAGCAGGGTGGCCACACGGTGGCCACGCAGGTCATCCCGGAAATCGAAGCCGTGGCCATCCCGCCCGCGGACTGTGACGAAACGGACAGCGAGGACGGGGTAGAGCAGACCCTCGTCGAGGGCGCCATGACCCTGGAGGAACTCGCCGTAGCAGGCGGCCTCGAGGTTCCCGAGCCGGGTGTGACCCTCACCGACGAGCAGCTCGAAGTAGTCGTGCGCTGGCTCCGGTACGCGATGAAACCGCCCCGCTCCTACCGCCAGGCGTATGCCGCGTTCAAGGAGGCCGGGTTCCAGGCCCGTGAGAACCGCGTCCGCCGGACCTGGGGCGAGATCGAGACCCGCGAAGCCGAAGCCGTACCCGTCTAACCCCGCGCCCGGCACAGCCGGCAGGGCCCAGCGGCATCAGCCTCTGGACCTTGCCGAGACTGCCGGAAGCAGTCGGAACCACAAACCCACAGGCCAGCCGAGGAGTGACCCGGGGAGCGGACCGTTCGCAGACCCGGCAAGCAGACCCGGCAAGCCCTTCCCTCCAGTCGAAGGGATGACGACATGAGCTCGAACTACTGGACCAAAGAGATCAAGCGTGCAGACGCCGCGTCCCCCAAGACCGGGGCGACCCGCCGCATGGACCGCCTCCGCAGCACTCTGCAGCAGGTAGATCCGGTGATCGCGAACCGGGCCTGGCAGGAAGCCGCGGACGCCCTCCAGCGCATCACCGAACGCTACACACGGTAATCATTCACTCGTTCATTCACCCGGGTAGAGATGAACCGGCGGATCTGCTACGCGCGCACGTGCGCGCACAGTCAGCCGTTCACCCCTCCCCGTCGCAGAACGTGAGGGGAAGCGATGGAAGTACTGATCGCCGCTTGCCTCCTGGCGTGGGCCGCAGGAGCACAGAGCGAGCAAGCGAAGCTGGGCGTCAGCCCAGCCGAGCGAGATCTGAGGCGGGAGCGGGTCCGCCACGAGCGGGCCGTCCGCAGGATCGCCGAGAAGCACGGCACGGCCACCTCCGACCACGTGGACGATTCGCCAGAGGGTGAGCCGACGGTGACAACCAGTCCGGTCACGCTGCCTGAGGCGTTCCGGGCCGGCTACCGAGGCCACGCCGTCGTTGCCCGCGTCGCAACCCCTCTGGGTCGACACGCGGGGAACCTGACGGCTCGGGGCGTGCACTGGGCAAGGGACACCGGCCGGTCTGCGGTCCGGGAATACCGCAAGAGCCGCAAGGCCGCCGGACTGCCCGATCCGGCCCCGATCATCGCCCCGCCGGTCATGCCGTCCATGCCCACGGAACCGCCCACGGTGGGCGTTCCCGGCGGAGTGGCCCTGGTCAAGCCCGAAGCCCCGACCGCACCGGCGCGTCCGGCCCCCGCCCGTTTCGTCGAGGCCCCTGCGCCGGAGACCGTGCCCGCACCCGTACCGGGGCCCCGGGAGCCGGAAGCTCCCGCCGCACCCGCCAAAGCCCCCGAGCCCATAGCCCTAGCCCAGCCCCACGAGAACGGAGTCGGCCGCATGGCTGCAGACATCAGCTACGAGTCGGTACTGGACGAGAGCGCCGAGCTCTCCGCCATGTGCGAGGACGACCTCCTAGCCTACGACCGGATCAGGGACCGCTGTGAGCGGGAGATCGGGCGAGCCGACGAGCTCGTCGCGCAACTGCGGAGCCCCGGAATGCAGGCGTGGATCAGCCGATGTGCCGAGCAGTACCGGGTGATCCTCGCCCAGCTCGATGACCTGAAGTCCAACACGATCGCCCAGAGCGAGGCCGTGACGAAAGCCAAGGCCTGCCTTGAGTCCGGCCAGGGCTTCTACGCCGGCATCGCCGCCGACATGGAGACGGTCGAGGACCGCGAGTTCTACACCTCCGACCAGGTCGACGGCGAAGACGTCGGCGCCGAGTCCGAGATCTACGAGACCCAGGGAGCCTGACTATGAGTGCCACCTACGCCGGCGTTCTTGCCCGAGCCGCCGCTTACGGAGTCCGCGCAGCCCGAACCCGCGAAGCCGTCAGCCGGCTGCAGACCCGCTTCAGCGACCGGGCCGACTCCGCCCGCTACCTCTCCGAGGGCATGACCCTCCTTGTGGTCGACGCGCCGACCACGACCGCCTACATGGAGGTCGCGACCCTCTCCACCGCCATGGCCGACAACGTGGGCGGGATCGTCTCAGCCGCCGACGCCCTGTCCGTTGCAGCCCAGGGCCTCGACGACGAGACCCGCGGCCAGCACAGCCGCATGGCCGACGGCAACCGCAGCCACGACGTGGAGATGGCCGAACCGGTCTTCATCCAGCGGCGCTGACCCCACACCACGAGGGCGGGCCACGGCCATGGCCCGCCCTCCACCACCGCAGACCCGGAGAGACCCGATGGCAACCGCGACCGTACCCAAAGCCACCACCGAAGAAGCCCCCGCCAAGGAGCCCACCCGGCTCCGCGCCGCCTTCGACACCCCCGGCCTGTACGCCGGAGCAGCCCTCGGGGCCGCGTCCGCGCTGCTGGCCGGCGACCCGCTCCTCTGTTCCACTCTCGGCGCCGCAGGCGTTACCGCGGGCTGGGCTCTTCTCGGCATGAACCCCGGCCCCTGGCGCTGGCTACCCGGCCAGGGTGAGCCGTGGGAGTGGATGTGCCGCTCCAGCCGCCGCGGCTACCGGCGCACCGTGCGCCGCATGCGCCGCCGCCTCGCCAAGGACCACACACAAGCCCCAACCACAGGCATGAACGGACTCCTCGTTCCGGTGCTCGGCATCGCCGGTGGCTGGTACGGCCACGCCCAACGCCCCACCCTGGTCCGCGAGGCGACTGCCGGAGCCCGCCGGGCCCGCTGCGAACTCCTGCGAGCCGCCTGGATCAAGGTGCTGCCCAGCTGGCAAAACGGCTGGTGGCGGCGCTACTCGGCCACCGAGATGGCCCTGCGCGCTGGACCACTCACCGCCGTCCCCATCACCGGCCACCTCAACATGCCCTGGTGGGCACACCTCCTCATCGGCTCCATCGCCGCGACCTGGGGAAAGTGGGTTTGGTGCAAGCCCGCCCCGGCCCCGGCCCCCACAGAGCAGCAGCTCGCCGGCGAAGACTGGTACCTCGCCCGCTGGGCAGAGTGGATCGCCTGCGACCAAGGGCCGCTGTCCGGATCCAAGCTGGTCAGCGTCGAACTGGACGCGGACCGACTTACCGCCGTCGTCGTCTCTACCACCGCCAGGCCCGCCGCCGGGCTCGACCAGGACTCCGTGTCGATCGCGTTCGACGTACCCCCGCGCGCCGTCAACATCCACCGACCCGACGACATGGCCGCCTCCCGCGCCAAGCTCACCGTCCGGCTTCGAGCCGTGACCTCCGGGCTCGACGAGAACGACCTTCCCGCGGTGTGGCAGGAGTTCAGCCCCTACCCCCACAGCGAGCTGTACGACGCCGAGAAGACCCAGTTCGGCCGCAAATTCAAGATCCTCCTTCCTCGGCGGGGCACCGACGTCGGGCAGGTCACTGCCCGCGCCATCGCCCAAGCCCTCGACATGAAAGCCCTCGACACCCCAGGCGTCGCCGCCGAAGAACGACTGCACCTGCGTGTCATTGACGCCCGCCGCATCGAGGTCAACGACATGGCGATCAACCCGCTCGCCGGCGGCGTGAAGCTCGACCTGGACGCTCTGATCATGGACGACCAGGGCTACATCACCATCGGCCGCGACCTCTACGACAACCCTGCCAGGTGGAGGCTCCTCAAGTTCGACGCCAAGCGCCGCGGCCTGTCCGGCAGGCCCTCTGCCTCCGCCAACCACTCCTTCGGATCCGGGACCACCGGCGCTGGAAAGACCAGCCTCGAGGAAGACCTGCAGATCGCCCAGCGAGCCAACGGATTCGTCTCCTGGCTCGCTGACGGCAAGGGTGGCGCCGGATACGCCCCGTGGATGAACGACATCGACTGGATCCTCAAGAGCCCCTACGGAGCGATGGTCATGGCGCAAGCCGGCACCGCCGTCTCCGAGTTCCGCTACGCCGAGCAGATGAAGATGCAATGGCTTGACGAGGAGGGCTACACCGAGAACGGGCGGTCCTTCTTCGTGCCGTTCGAGCCGTTCGCCCCGATGTCGCTGACGTGGGACGAGTTCAACGAAATGATCCTCAAGGATCCGCAGGCCGACCACGTCAAGCCGCTGCTTGGCGGCGTGTCCAGCATCGGCCGCCTCTCTCGCGCGGCAGGCGTGTCGGCCCGCATCTGGCTGCAGATCCCCAACCTCGACGCCATCGGATCGAACGCCTCCGCGAACGCTGTCCGCGACATGCTCCAGTCCGGGAACATCGCCCTCTTCCGTACCGCCCGCGCCGATGTCGACGCCATGTCCCTGGGCTCCCGCAAACCGCAGTTCAAGCTCGCCCCGCTGCCCGAACGCTTTCCGGACGGCTCCGAAACCGGAGGCCTGTTCTACATGGCCGACGGCACAGCCCAGTACACACAGTCCCGGGTCGCCTTCCACAGCAACCCCGCCCGCCTCAGCCGGCAGTACCCGCTGACCTCCCTGACCGACCGCGAGGCGGAGACCGCCGGCCCCGCCTACCTCCGCCGCGCCGAATACCGGCACCTCGACGCCGACGGCGAAGACGCCTTCCTCCGTGAACTCGCCAAGGAAGAGCAGGCCAAGAAGCCCAAGAACACCACCGTCATCGACACCCGGACCGCACCCGCCGTCGACGACGACGACCTCGACGACCTCGTCCCGCCCACCCGATCGCAGCTCGTCTGGGAAGCCGTCGACAGCGGCGCCCGCCGCAACAAGGCCATCGCCGACGTCACCGGCCTCAAGCCCACCAACGTCGCCAACGCCACTGCGCGACTGGAACGCCTCGACAAGCTCCGCAAGATCGAACGCGACTGGCACACCGCCGAACTGCTCGACACCGAAACCCTCACCCCGTCAGGAGCCCAGTCATGACCATCACCCTCTCCGGCCTCTTCCTGCTCGCCGCCATCGGCCTCGGCGTCTGGTTCAAGAAGGACGCCTCATTCCGCAAGCGCGAGTTCTTCGCCGTCTCCGTGTTCTGGATCCTCGTCGTCGCCACCCCTTGGGGGGCCGAGGGCGTCGCCAAGGTCCAGGAGATCATCGGTACCGGCGTGCAGACCGCCAGTCAGACGGTCAACTCCGTCTCCAGCAAGTAGGGCCGGCCATGACCACTGACGCCGAACGCCTCATCGACGCCGTCAACGAGGCCCTGCAGCCCGCCACCGCCTACCGGGACCCCAGTCCGCTTCCCGCCACCGGCAGCGCACCGCCTGTAGCCCAGCCAGGGCGGCCGCCCATGTCCCAGAAGGCGACCGACGTCAGCGCACTCATGCTTGCCGCCGGCGCCGCCTCGCTACCGATCGGCGGCGCGACGTCGCTCGTCCTGTACACGCTCGGCCACGTTGACCCGGTCGCCCTCGCCATCGGAGCAGCCGGCCCCGTCGCCCTAGTCCTCGCCGTCGGATCCCTTGTCCGGGCAGCCAGCCGCGGGCTGCAGGGCATCAAGGTGGAGCACAACCACTACAGCGGGCCCGTTCATCAGGAACGCCGCACCGCCATCACAGAAACCCGCGGCCTGTTCGCCAAGACGGTCAACAAGCAGTGACGCAGGCCACCACTCATGCGCACAGCGCAGTGCACAACAAGACGTCGCTACACACGACAGTCATCTCAACGCCCCGAACGCCAACCGAAAGGGAACTCGAATGAGCAGCAAAGCAGTCAGCAAGGAGTACAAGCACAACGGCGGTACCGCACGCCTCGAGCAGGACCGGTCCGGCAACGTCCACCTCGTCTGCACCGGCTGCGGAATCAAGCGCCCCCAGCCGGGCATGGCGCCCGGCCTGAGTGAACTCGTCAAGCACGCCGCCTGACCTACAGCTCGCCCCGTCATTCCACCCCAGTCCAGCCAGCCGTAGCACCCGACCAACGGGGAGACGCCATGTCCGCCAAGAAGAACACCACCAGCCAGACCACGCAGAGCACCACGTCCAGCCCTGCACCGAAGAAGGACAGCAGCGAGAGCCGGCCCACCGTCTTCGAGAACGGCGCCGGCCGCACCATCACCATCGGCGGCCAGATCCGCGGCCGCATCCACTGAAAGGAGACGAGCGATGAGCGAAACGACCTCGCAGGAACAGATGGAAGCACTCCGCAAGGCGATGGAAGCCCAAGAGGCATCCGAGAGGGCCCTATCCGAAACGCTGCACCGACTCTCGCAGCAGCCCGAGAACCAGTAAGCCCACGCACGCCAGCAAGCCCCAACACCCGCACTGAACCGACACAGACGAAGGAGACCCTGATGAGCAACCAGGAGCAGATCGACCGCGAGGCAGCACTCCAGGCGAAGATGTTCGCCGAAATGGCCGCCCAGCGGGCAGCCGACCTCCAGCGCGCCCGGGACCAGGCTGACGCGGTCCTGGCAGCCACGGACCCGCAGCGCCGGTAACCGACAGGACCACCCACTGAATTCCGAGTGACCTACAGCTCGACCGCCAGGCCCTCGCCACCCGCGGGGGCCTTCGGCGTGGGTACGGCTCGCGCGACCCAACGGTGGCCGCCGACCTGCGCCGGTGGCAACGTCACCGTGACCTCGACACCGAACTGCCGCAACAGGGCAAGCAGCGCCAGGGCCTCCGCGCACTCCTGCGCCGAATCAGCCGCGACACCGAAAGAGACCCCCATGCGGGCATCATGCCGGGCACAGGGGTCTCGGCGGTTGTGGACGTCACAAGTTCGCCTTCACGGGGCCTGCCGAGTTTCTACATTCTGTCCGCGGAGGCGCATGGGATTCCATCGAGGCGTGATTGCGCGCATGTGGCGCGTTCTTGACGCCAAGATCCGCCATATGTCACAGTGCCCTCAGCGAGATACTCGTGTGTCCGCATCCTCTAAGCCCCCAGCCTCGCCGGGGGCTTTTCGCGTTCCTGGGGGTGGCGTGGAGCTTCACGAGATCTATCCCGACGACCTCGTCTTCGAGAACGAAGCGACCAAAGCGACCGGCGTCCCGGGAACGGTCATCCGCCAGTGGGCACGCCGCGGGAAGATCCGACGATTCAAGGGCCGGCCCGGCGAGTACTCAGGCAACGGGCGCGAACATAAGACCATGTACGCACTCCCGGAGATTGAGGAACAGGCCGCCAGCTACCGGCCGATGCCGCAGCGGAACCCCAAAGCCGCCTGACGAGGAGGTGCTCGTGGCTCTCGTCGACATGCTGGTCGCGAACGAAGTCCTACCTGAGCTGCAGGCGATGCTGCCCGCGCTTCGTGCTCGGGAGCGGGCGCATCGGCCGGCCCTCGACTATTCGGGCGGCACCGTCGTCACCCTCGAGATCGAGGGCGCACCGGAAGGCGCGGTCCGGATCGAGCCCGTGTTCCAGCGGACCGGCGACCGAGTCTCCGTGCAGCAGATGAACTGGCAGTACTCGGCCTGACCAGCAAGGAGGTGCCTTTATGAGCTTCCCTGTCGGCACTCCTACGGTCACGCTGGTTGGCAAGATCCCCTCCGCGGTTGCGGGCACCGCCTATGCGGGCAAGCTCGTGGCGAAGCCCTCCGCGTACCTTATCGATTCGAGTCGGCACGCGGTCTACCCCGGCGGCGGCAGCGTCACCTTCGCCGGCGACGGGACATTCTCCGTTGTCCTCCTCCCCAGTGACACGGTCGGCGTGCAGCCCGAGGGCTGGAAGTGGTTCTTCGACCTCCAGCCGACCGGCGGCAAGCGCGTCCAGTTCTTCGCCGAGGTCAATGGCACCGGAACCGTCCACTTCGACGACCTGGTGCCGATTCCCGCTCCCGGAGGGGGCCCGAGCAACGGCGCCGGTACGGGAGCCGTGTCTTCCGTCAACGGGCAGACCGGCGCTGTCGTCCTGGACGCCGAAGACGTTGATGCCGACCCCGAGGGCACCGCAGCGGCGGTTGTGGCGGCGCATGCTGTCGCGACGGACCCACATGGCGACCGGGCCGCAGCAGCCGCAGCGCTCGCCTCCCACGAAGCCGACACGACATCCGTGCACGGCATCACCAACACCGCGGCCCTAGAGACCCAGACCGGCGCGCAGGCCAAAGCCGACGCGGCTCAGGCTGCAGCCGCCTCGACTGCCGCTGCGGACGCCACCTCCAAGGTCGCGACCCACGAGGCCGACACCACCGCAGTCCACGGGATCGCGAATACCGCCCTCCTCGAGACCGCGGCCGGCGCCCAGTCGAAGGCGGACGCTGCACAGGCTGCGGCGATCTCCACCGCCGCCACCGACGCCACCTCGAAGGTCACGACGCATGCTGGCGCGGCCGACCCGCACGGAGACCGAGCCGACGCCGCCAGCAAGTACCTGGCGAAGACGGCCAACCTGTCCGACGTCAACAACGCGGCCACAGCGCGGACCAGCCTCGGCCTCGGCGGAGCAGCCGTACTCTCCGTGGGAACCGCAACCGGCACGGTCGCGGCCGGCGACGACATTCGCTTCACCGCCATCGGGAACGCCGCCTCGCCCTTCCCCGGCGACGTACCGGGATTCCGCACCAACGAGGTCCGGATCACCGACGGTGCAGTGCAGGACCTGGCCAGCGCCGCCGCCTGGACGATCGCCGCGACCAGCGTCGGAACGCAGCTCAAGTGCTCGATCCCGGCCGAGGTTGGCGATCGAATCAGGGTCGACGTCGGAATGCTGTACTCCGGCACGCGCTACCTCGACGCGGTCCTGCTGGACTCAGCCGGCGCGATCAACCTGTACGCAGGCACGCAAACCGGCAGCCCGCTCACCGAGGGCAACCCCGAGTTCTACCCCAGCACCAGCTTCGGCAAGGCCAGCTCCGGCATCCTCTTCACCGTCGCCGCCGGCCACCTGTCCGGCGGCCAAGCAACCGTGGCCCTCGCCAACCAGGGCACTGGCGCCGGCCGCATCTACGCCTTCTCCGGCTACCCGTTCCGGCTCACCCTGACCAACATCGGGCCCGCGCCCGCGCCAAACGGGATCAGCGTCGCCCAGACCAGCACGCCAACGTCGGGCTACATCAAGTACGCGCCCGCAGGCGTGACCCTGTCAGGCAGCGACGTGACCGGCCCGTTCAGCTACCTAGGCGCTGGCGGATTCCAGATCGGCACCGGCACCCCGGACTCGACCTACGTCCTCCCGACCACCCGCTACCCCAACACGCGCGGCACACTGAGCAGCAGTCAGTCGATCTACAGCATCGAGTTCGGCACGGATGCCACCGCCTTCCAGCTGCGATTCAACTGGCAGACCGGCGGCAGCTACCGGCTCTGGGTTGACGGACGCCGCATGACCGACCTCATGCAGTCCCTGGGCGGCACCACGCTCGGCAGCACGCACCTGATGACCATTAACCTAGGTGTCGCGCAGCCGAGGGTGATCAGGTTCGACTTCGCCGTCGCCCCCTTCGGCGGCGTCTATCTACCGCCTGGTGCGACCATGTGGAAGCCCCCAGCGCCCGCCAGTCGGATCATGGTGCTTGGTGACAGCATCCCCGGCGGCAGCAGCCTGAACACGGGCGGCGGCGCCGGAACCTGGCTCCCCCGAGCTGCCAGGCTCCTCGGCTACAGCGATATCTGGAACGAAGCCCTCGGCGGCACCGGGTACATCACGCCTAGCACCACCGCGACCCTCGGCACCCGCGCACCGATCGACGTCATCCCGAACAATCCCGACGTACTGATCATCTCGGCGGGCTACAACGACAACGGCGGTAGCCAGCCGTCGATCTCGTCGGCCGCAGCCAGCCTGTACAGCGCCATCAAGGCAGGCCTGCCCAGCGCGAAGATCTACGTCATCGGATGCTGGTCACCCAGCGGCTCCCCAGCCGCGTCGATCACCAACACCGACAACACCCTCAAGGCCGCGGCTGCGGCGGCCGCGCTGCCGTTCATCTCGCCACTCACCGGCGGGATCTACGACAGCACCGGCACACTGATCGCCACACACGGACCGTGGATCACAGGGACCGGACGAGTCGGAGCCACCACCGGCAGCGGCAACGCTGACATCTACATCGGCACCGACGCGACCCATCCGACAGACGCAGGCCACACGTACCTGGCCAGTCGAGTCGTCGCGGCGATACGGGAGCTGGCGGCCTAGTCCTTGGTGCGGTTCCGCCAGGGTCGGTCTTCCTGTCGTTCGGAGTCTCGCCGGACGCGCCCAGTGGCCACCCCTACGCACAAGAGGATCAACCCGCCAAGGATCATCGGGACCAGGAGGAACCCAAGCAGTGCCCCGATGATCAGTAGCGCGATCCCCGCCGCCGCCAGACCCTTGGCCCAGTCCGGCTTCTGCTGCTCGCTCATGCCCACCCCTTAGCTCAGGCGCCACAGGCTAGACCCACGGAGGCGAGCGCGATGGCCAGACGGACAGGATGGCGGGTGTGCAGTAAGCCCGGGTGCCCAGAGTGGACCGACCAGGCTGGCCGCTGCGCCGACCACCGACAGCAAGCCGAGGCCAAGCGCGGCAGCGCGAGGCAGCGAGGGTACGGGCGCGAACACGAACAGACATTCAGGCCCGGCGTGCTGTCGCGAGACCGAACCTGCGTGCTGTGCCGACAGGCGCCTGCTGTTCACGCCGACCACCATCCGCTCAGCCGGCGTGAGCTCGTCGAGCAGGGCCTCGACCCCAACGATCCGAAGCACGGGCGCGGTCTGTGCCAGCCGTGCCACAGCAGCGAGACAGCACAGCACCAGCCGGGAGGGTGGCACGCGTGAACGGCTATCCGCATCGGCTGCTCGTCAAGCTGGCAGGCGCCAACGACGCATACGACCCTGCGACAGGCGAGCGGGTCGAGAGCTTCTACGAGGTGAACCAAGAGCAGGCTGCCGCCTACCTGCCGCACCAATGCGACGAGTGGATCATCGGGCATGGCGCCACGGCGGACGTCATCGCAGAGCTACGGAAGTTGTGCAGCGAAGTGGACGCGGCCATCTCCTACCTAGGCCAGCAGACCAAGGAGCCGACGTGACGGCCGACGAAGCCATCGGTCACGCGGCCCGGCTGCTGGCCCAGGCCGAGCTGGAGCTCACCAATCTGCCTCTCATGGAGCGGCTGGACGACCTGGCCGCCTCGTGGCTGTCCATCGCAGCGATCATGACGGAGCGGGAGCGGGTCTGATCATGTCACCTTGAGTGACCGCCGGCCGTGATCACCCTGGGGGGAGACCCCCTTGATCACGCCGGCCAGGACCGCCGGGGAGGGCGCGAACCAGTGCGGCAGGTTCAGAAGTCCTGAAAATGATCAACGCATCCTGTCTACGCTACGGAATGTGACTGCTATGCCTACGGCCAAGGGCCGCCAATGTCAGGGTTGTCCGGCCACAATCGAACCGGGGCCCCGCGAACGAAACCCGAAGAAGTGGTGCAGTGACGCCTGCAGGGTCTGGGTCCACCTTCACCCGGGGCAGATACGACCGACGCAGAGGTCCTGCGTGGGTTGTTCAGGAGGCATGGCCGGCAAGCCCATGCAGGCGAAGTACTGCTCAACGCGCTGTCGGGAGATCGCTTCGGGAGTGAGGCGAGCGGAGGCATTGCCAGAGAAGATCTGCGAGCTTGCGGACTGCGGAGTCGTGTTCCAACCTCGCCGCGCCATGCAGCGCTGCTGTTCTGAGAAGCACGGAAAAGCACTCTGGAACCGGCAGTCGCGAGCTGACGGCCGGCAGAAGCCGCCGCCGTGGAGCGATGCTCGACGAGATCGCTATCACCGGCGGCGGGCTCAGAAGCGGGCCGCCTCGACTGGCGAACCGGTGCTGCTGGCGGCCATCGCCGAGCGCGATGCCTGGCAGTGCAGTCTCTGCACGCACCCCATAGACCCCGCGGTGGCGTGGCCAGACTCGCTGAGTCCAAGCCTGGATCACCGCGTGCCGCTCTCGAAAGGCGGCGCGCATGACCCGTCGAACGTCTTCCTTGCCCATCTCGGCTGCAACAGCTCGAAGGGCGATCGGCTGATGGACGACGGACCCCTCTTGACCGGCTGAGCGCAACGCCCGGCCGCGCAGGCGCCGCAACGGCGCGACCGGAGGAGATGTAAATGCCGAAAGGTGGAGCGCGATCGCGTTCAGGACCGGCCCCCGATCCGACTGCCCTACGGCGCGAGAGGGACGCCGGCGAGTGGACGATCCTGCCAGCGGAAGGTCGTGAAGGTGCGGCCCCCGATTGGCCACTGACCGGGCCCAACGACCGCGAGGCCGAGCTCTGGGCAGCCCTGTGGCGTAAGCCGCAGGCCCTGATGTGGGAACGCTTTGGCCAGGAGGTCGAAGTCGCCCTGTACGCGCGCCGCCTGGCTGAGGCGGAGGAGCCGAAAAGCTTCGTGAACCTCTCGACGCTGGTCCGGCAGATGTCGGACTCGCTGGGTCTGACGACACCAGGGATGCGAGCCAACCGGTGGCGCATCGATCGGAGCGAGAGTGACGAATCTGGCCCGGCCAAGCCTGTACCGGCCGTGACGAACTCGGCCCGGGCCAGGCTGAGGGCGGTGCCGGGTGGTAGCGGCTGATGACGGGTCCTGGACGCTGGACTTCCCAACGCTGTTCATCGTCCCGGACTGGATTGCCCAGCACTGTCGCATCCGGTCGGTCGGCGGAGTGGACAACAGCCCGAAGCCGTTCGAGATGTATGACTGGCAGCTCCGGGCGACCGCGAACTTCTACCGGGTCCGGCCGACCGCGCAGCTCGGCCAGCTGTCGACAGCCTTCCACTACCGGCGGGCCCAGGTCGTGGCCCCCCAGAAGTCGGGCAAGGGGCCGTGGACAGCCGGTCTCGTGGCCGCCGAGGCTGTCGGGCCCGTTCTCTTCGCCGGCTGGGCTCAAGGCGGCGAGCGATACGACTGCCGCCATCACGGCTGCGGCTGCGGCTGGATCTACGAGTACGAGCCGGGCGAGCCCATGGGGCGCCCCTGGAACCAACCGTTGATTCAGATCACGGCGACGTCTGAGGATCAGACTGACAACGTCTACCGTCCCCTCCAGGCTATGGTGCGGGACGGCTACTTGGCCGAGCAGATGAAGGTCGGAGAGCAGTTCATCCGCTTGCCGAACGACGGCCGTATCGACGTGGTGACGTCATCTGCGCAGTCCCGACTGGGCAACCCCGTGACCTTCGTGCCTCAGGACGAGACGGGCATCTGGACTGTCGGGAACCGGATGAACAGCGTGGCAACGACGCAACGTCGCGGCCTGGGCGGCATGCAGGGTCGGTCGCTGGAGACCACGAACGGTTGGGACCCAAGCGAGAACTCGGTGGCTCAGAAGACCGCCGAGTCCAAACGGGAGGACATTTACCGCTATCACCGCCTGCCACCAGGCGGCCTGTCGTACACGAACAAGGCGGAGCGCCGGAGGATCCACGCGTTCGTCTATGCGGGCAGCCGTCACATCGACCTCGACGCCATCGAGGGTGAGGCGGCCGAACTCCTGGAGAAGGAGCCGGCCGAGGCGGAGCGCTTCTACGGCAACAGGATCGTCGCCGGCATGGGGTCCTGGCTCACCCAGGACCGCTGGGATGCTCTGGCGGTGGCGGCCGAGGCGCCGCAGCCCAAGACTCAGATCGTCCTGGGGTTCGATGGCAGTGACGTCGATGACTGGACCGCGATTCGCGCCGAGACCCTCGACGGCTACCAGTGGACGCCGGCCTATGGGCCGGATGATCGTCCGACGATCTGGGATCCGGCGGACTGGGGTGGCCAGGTACCTCGGCTTGAGGTCGGCGCCGCGGTGGATGAGCTGATGACCAAGTACGACGTGATCCGCATGTACGCCGACCCTCCCTATTGGGAGACGGAGGTCGACGGGTGGGCTGCGAAGTATGGGGAAAAGCGCATCGTCCGCTGGTACACGAACCGCGTGGTGCAGATGCACGCGGCCTGCGAGCGCCTGGTCACGGACGTGACGAAAGCGAGCGGCGGCTTTAGTCACGACGGCTGCGAGTTCGCCTCAATCCACGTCCGTAACGCACGCAAGGCGGCCCGACCGTCGGCTCGCTATGTGCTCCGCAAGGCGGCTGTGCACCAGAAGATCGACGTTGCCGTCACCAGCGTCCTCGCCCATGAAGCGGCCGGCGACGCGATTGCTGCCGGCGCTGCCAAGCCGAAACGCCGCCGCGCCCGCGGCTTCTGACCGAGAGGGGGCCAGATGCCGCAGCCCCCTGCCGTTCAGTCGCCGGAGTGGTGGCGCGACCGGCTGTACGCCGCGCTGTGCAAGCGGACGGAGCAAACGAACGTCTTCGACGACTATTACGAGTGCCAGCACCCTCTGCCCTTCCTGCACGAGAAGGCCCGGGACCCGTTTCGACGACTGCTGAAGATGTCCCGCGCGAACTACATGGAGCTCGTCGTCGACGCGCTCGTGGGGCGCCTTGAGGTCGCTGGGTTCCAGTCGGACGCTGAGGGCGGCTCGGACGATCAAGCGTGGGCACTGTGGCAGGACAACAACCTCGACGGGGGGAGCCAGCTGGGCTTCTTGGAGGCGGCGATCAGGGGCACCTCGTACCTGATGGTGGCGCCTCTGGCCGGCGGCGGGTACCGGATCACGCCGGAGCATCCGACGCAGGTCATCACGGAGGCGCCGCCCGGTTCGCCGGGGGAGCTGGCTGCCGCGCTGAAGCTGTGGATGGACGACTGGACGGGCCGGATGTGCTGCACGGTCTACCTCCCGGGCAACATCTACAAGTTCGACGCCCCGGAGCCGAAGACCGGGGGCAAGCCGGTCTGGGCTCGCCGTGAGGTCGCGGGCGAGGTGTGGGGCGGGAAGAACGTCCTGGGCGAGGTGCCGTTCGGCGAGCTCTCGAACCGTCCGCGGATGCTGAAGCCGGGTGCGAGCGAGCTCCGCTCGGTCACCGGCATCCAGGACCGCATCAACAAGACGATCGCTGACCGGATGATGACCCAGGAGTTCGCGGCCTTCCCACAGAAGTGGGTCACGGGCATGGAGATTCCGGTCGACGAGAACGGCCAGGACATCGAGCCGTTCGACGTCGCCGTCAACAAGATCCTGATCGCGGAGGAGAACGGCGCCAAGTTCGGCCAGTTTGCCGCCGCCGACCTTACGGGCTACCTCAAGGGCAAGGAAGCCGACGTCCACGACATCGCTGCCATCACCTCTACCCCGCCGCACTACCTGCTCGGCTCCATGGTCAACCTGTCCGCAGAGGCCCTGAAGGCAGCCGAGGCCGGCCTGATCCACAAGATCTACCAGCGGCGCCGGTTCCTCGAGGAGGGGCTGGAGCGGACGATGCGACTGGCGGGGATCGCGTCGTCGCAGGCTCGGATCGTCTGGAAGAGTCCCGAGTGGCGGACCGAAGGTGAGCTGGTAGACGCGTTGGTGAAGATGTCGTCGCTCGGCGTCCCGCGTGAGGTGCTGTGGGAGCGCTGGGGGGCGACGCCACAGGAGATTGAGCGCTGGCGCCTTCTCAACGAGAGCGCGCTGCAGCGGGCGATGGCCGGTGATCTGGCTGCCGAATACGGGCCGAAGCCTGGAGATGGCACCGAAACGCCTCTGGCGGATGAGTAGTGGCCGCCGAGGCAGGGGGGGTCGCGCTGGCCTACTACGTGCGTCAGCAGCGGATCGTTCGCCGGTCCGTGGAGCAGGCGCAAAGAGCCTGGCGCCGACTGGATCTCAGGAACGCGGAGGCCTCCTGGCAACTGGGGCTCTCTACAGGCCTCGTCCAGGCTTTCACGGCTGGCCAGGCGGAGGCCGCGGCCCATTCGGACGCCTACGTCGGCGCCGTCATCGCTGCGGACGGCCTGACCTCTCAACCAGAAGGCAAGCTGGCTCCGACGGCGTTCGCCGGCGTAGCTGCTGACGGGAGGCCGCTGAAATCCTTGGCCTACGAGTCCGTCCTCGAGGCGCGGTGGCTGCTCGAGGAGGTGGGGCAGGCCGAAGTCGACGCGATGATCGGCGGTCTCGAAAAGCTCCTGCGAGCCGTCTCCACTGAAGTGGCGGACGCGGGCCGTACCGCCACTGGCGCCTCGATTGCAGGGAATCGGACCATCCAGGGCTACATCCGTATCGCGACCTCGCCTTGCTGTGCCCGATGCGCGATCTTGACGGGGAAGGAGTTCGGCTGGAACGCCGGCTTTCAGCGCCACCCCCGCTGCGACTGCGTCCACATGCCTGCCACGCTGATTGCTCGCAGCAGTCTCCGGCGCGGTCACCTGCAGCGAGAAGAGATGTTCCCGACGACCAGCCGGGGCGGCCCTCGGGGCATCGTCGATGCGGACAAGTACTTCCAGTCCTTGTCGCATGCCGAGCAGAACCGGATCTTCACCAAGGCGGGCGCTCAGGCCATTCGCGACGGCGCCAGCATGTCCAGCGTGGTCAATGCCCGCCGCGGCATGTACACGGCCTCCGCCTACGGACGATCTGTGCGGGCCACCCGTGATTCGGCTACGCGCCGCGGTGTCTGGTTCCAGAATGAGCGCCGCCGAGCCATTGAGCGTGGCCTCGTGCCGTCCTCGGGCCGCGGGTTCCGTCTCACGAGCCCCCGGCTGCGGCCGGAGGAGATCTACCGACTCGCCGCAGGCGACCGCAGCCAGGCCATCGCCATGCTGCACCGCTTCGGCTACATGACCTGACCACGCGAAACGCGCCGGTCGAACCCTCCATCCCGAAACGGGAGTCCCTCATGTCCGAAACCACCCCCGACGCCCCTCCCGCTCCGGCGCCGGAACCGCCCGCAACGGGCCCGGAGCCCACCGCGGAGGAGCGTCTCGCAACGCTCGAAGCCGAGCGCGACAAGTGGCAGTCCCTCTCCCGCAAGCAGGAGGAACGGGCCAAGGCGAACGCCGACAAGGCCAAGCGCTTCGATGAGCTGGAAGCCGCATCCAAGACGGAGGCGGAGAAGCTGGCGGAACGGGCCGCGGCCGCCGAAGGCAAGGCCACTGCGCTGGTTCAGCGGGCCGTCAAGGCCGAAGTTCGGGCCCTGGCGGCGAAGGGCTTCGCGGACCCGTCCGACGCCGCGGCATTCCTGAACCTCGGGGACTACATCGACGACTCCGGCGAGATCGACGAGAAGGCCATCGAGAAGGACCTCGCCGACCTCCTCAAGCGCAAGCCCCACCTCGCGAAGGAGGCCGCCCCGCCGTCGTTCGACGGGGGCGCCCGGCGGACCGCAGACAAGCCCACCTCGATGAACGACCTGATCCGCCAGAAGGCGGCCAAGTAACCACATCCGGCCCGGCTCGTACCGGCCGGCCATTCCAAAGGAAGGCAGGCACGAAGCCGTGGCCTACAACAACCTGACGAGCCGCACCGACGCCGCGGCCTTCATCCCCGAAGAGGTCTCCAAGGAGATGCTCGGCAAGGCCGTGGAGGACTCTGCGGCCCTCAAGATGTTCAAGCGGATCCCGGTCGCGCGCGGTCAGCTGCGACTGCCGGTGCTGTCCGCCCTCCCGGTCGCCTACTGGGTGTCCGGCGACACCGGTCTGAAGCAGACCACCGAAGTCAACTGGGCGAACAAGTTCCTCAACGTCGAGGAAATGGCGACGATCGTCCCGTTCCCCGACAACGTCCTCGCCGACACCGACGCGGACCTGTGGGACGAGGCGGAGCCGCTCGTGCGAGAAGCCTTCGGCCGGCTCCTCGACTCCACCATCTTCTTCGGCACGAACGCGCCGAGCTCCTTCCCGACCAACATCCTCGCCGCGGCCACCGCGGCCGGGAACAGCGTCAACGAGGGCAGCACCGCCGCGCAGGGCGGGTTCTACGGCGACATCGACAACCTGTACGAGAAGGTCGAGGCCGACGGCTTCGAGGTCAACGGCTGGGTCGCCGCAACCTCCGCGAAGAGCAAGCTCCGCCGCGCCCGCGACTCCCAGGGCCGCAAGCTCGACGAAGCCCGAGCCTCCGGCGATCTGCGCATGCTCGACGGCTACCCGATCGAGTACGCCATGAAGGGCATGTTCCCCCTCGCCGGCGGCGTCGGCGTGGACGGCGTCCGTCTCTTCGGCGGCGACTGGGACGAGTTCGTCATCGGTGTCCGCTCGGACATCTCGATGAAGATCCTCGACCAGGCCGTCATCCAGGACAACACCGGCGCGATCATCTACAACCTCGCGCAACAGGATATGACCGCCGTGCGCCTCACCTTCCGCGTGGGCTGGCAGGTCTCCAACCGGATCAACAACGAGCAGCCCACCGAGGGCTCCCGCTACCCGGTCGGCGTCCTCAAGACCGTCGGCGCCTAACCCACCCCACGAAGGAGACACAAACATGGCTGACACCGCCCCTTACGTGCGGGTCCTCGAGGCCGACGTGCCCGCAGTCGCGACCGCCGGCAACGACGACGACACCGTCATCACGCAGGCGCCGTTCGACTGCACCGTCCTGCTCGTCGAGTACGTCCCGGAGGCCGCCATCACCGGCGCGGCCACCAACCACCGCACCTTCTCCCTGGTCAACAAGGGGCAGGCAGGTAGCGGCAGCACGACCGTCGCATCGCTGGCCTTCGACTCCGGCGCCGTCACCGCGTCCGCGAACAACGAGAAGGCGATCACTCTCTCGGTCACGCCGGCGAACCTCGTGCTCGCCGCCGGCGACACGCTCCTGTGGCGGTCCATCCACATCGGCACCGGCATCACCGACCCGGGCGGCCTCGTCCGCGTCACCCTCTCCCGGAACTAAGGAGGCCGTCATGGCTGCAGCAGCACGCAAGGACGACAGCAAGCCGGCCGGGGAGCCGCAGAACCAGCCGGTTCCCGCCGGCGACGAGGTGGCCGCCTCCGTTCAGGCCGCCACCGACAAGGCGCAGGCACAGGGCTTCTACGGCGTCGAGACCGATCCGACACCCAACGAGCACTACACCGTGGCCGGCGTTGTTGCCGGGAAGCCGACCCCGGAGACCGACAAGGACGCAGCCGCCACGGCTCGCAAGGCCGCGGGCCTGCTCTGACGAAGGGAGGTCGCCGTGGCTCTCCCGGCTTTCGCAACGGCGGCCGACCTTGCTGCCGCCACCCAGCGCACTGACCTGAGCGTGGAGTCTGCCGATCTGGCGCTGGCTTCGGCTTCAGCCGTCATCCGGAGATGGACTCGGCAGTCGATCACCCGTGTGACCGATGACGTGGTGACGCTGCGGGTGCTCACTGTGGACGAATTGATCCTGCCGCAGCGGCCGGTGGAGTCCGTCTCGCAGGTTCGGGTGAACAGTCTGATCCTGCTGGACTGGGTGCTCTCCGGCGACCGGCTCCTGCGGACGGGCGGCTGGCGTCGGCTGCCCGGCACCACGACGTACCCAGATCCCGGCCTGGTCGAGGTCACCTACACGCACGGCTACGACGAGGTGCCCGACGAGATACGTGCCGTGTGCCTCGACCTGGCAGCTATGAGCCTCACCAACCCGGGCGGCCTGCGTGAGGTCGCGATCGACGACTATCGGCGGGTCTTCGCCTCCGAGACTCTCGGCTCCGGAGTCCTGTCGCCTGCCCACCGCGAGATGCTGTCCGGCTACCGGCGCCGCATCGGAACGGTGGGCCTGCGGTGAGCGACCTGGAGGCGGCTCTCGCCGCTGGCCGTCTGGCGGCGCTGGAACTGCAGCGAGAGACGATCACCCTGTACCGGCCGGGCGACGACGGCTTCGACTGGGGCTCGGGCACGGACACTCCAGGACCTGCCACGGCGATCTACTCGGGTCCCGCCCGGGTGAAGCCGGCTGCGCAGTCTCGCGGTGAGGAGGTCGATGCCGGCGAGCAGAATGTGACCTTGCGCGAGTACACCGTCTCGGTTCCGTGGGACACCGTGGTGAGCACTCAGCCTGCAGTTGGAGACCTCATGGACGTGACGGCATCGCCCGATGCTCGCATGGTCGGCTTGCGACTGTGGGTGACGGGTGTCCAGTACAGCTCGACGGCCACGGCGTGGCGGATCACGGGGGAGGACCGGTCATGACAGCGGACATCCGTGAACTGGTGCAGCTTGCCGTGGTCCTCGAGGCGCACATTCCGGAGGCCGAGCGCAGCATCGTGGCGGTGGTCACGCGCGGCGCGCTCAACGTCAAGAACGACTGGCGGGACAACGCGCGAACGAGCGCAGGCCGTCACGCCCGCCTGTACCCGAATTCGATCAGCTACGACGTCACCGTGATGCCGGGCGGCGCGACGGCTGAGATCGGCCCCGACAAGGAGAAGCCCCAGGGCGCCCTCGGCAACCTGCTGGAGTTTGGCTCGATCAACAATGGGCCTCACAACGACGGCGGCCGTGCCCTGCAGGCCGAGGAGCCGCGCTTCATAGCCCAGGTCGCCGCGATCACCGATCGTCTGGGGCCTGGCTAGTGGCGGCCCCGGACATCAAGCCGCACCTGGACGCCATCATGGCGGCCCTCACTGCGGGCGGGCTTGCGGTAGGGGATGGCGGCGCCCCGGCATCCGTGCCCTCCACCCGCATCTATGTCGCCCTCTACGTCGACCCGGGCCAATCCTTGTCGGAGTCGCTCGCCGACGCGCGGACCGACTTCACGCTGTCCTTCCAGATCACCTGCGTGGGACCCACGCAGGAGAAGTGCCGGTGGGCTGCCCAACGGGCCCGGATGGCGCTCCATGCACCCCTGGCTGTCGCTGGACGTACTGCGTGGCGGCCGGAGGAGCTGGGCGGGCCGCCGATGCAGCGCGACGACGACGTCTCCCCACCCCTCTACTACCTGCCGGTGCAGTACCGGCTGCAGTCCACGTCCTGATCGGAGATTCTCATGGCGCTCCTCGCGCAGCAGGTGGTCGCACTGAGCGGCCTGACCCCGACCTACTCGGCTGCCGCCGCGTCCACCACGGTGACGTGCGGCGAGCGGTCCTTCCTCCACGTCAAGAACACCGCCGGCAGCAGCATGACGGTCACGCTCACATCGACGGCCAGGGTTCGCGGCCAGCTGGCTGCCGACGTCGTCATCACCGTCGCCGCGACCACCGGCGACAAGATGATCGGACCGATCACCAGCGACCTGTTCGCCAGCGCTTCGGATGGCACCTGCGCGGTCACCTACTCGTCCACCGCGTCCGTGACGGTCGCCAGTCTCGTGATCTGATCTCCCTCTCTCCCGCCCGCCCCGCCTGGGGCTTTTTTTATGCCCTGAGGAGGGCCCATGTCTGACCTGATCAGCGATGGCAAGACCCGCGTGGCGTGGGCCGGCAGCATCGCGAACATCAACGCCCCGACCGTCGCCGAGCTGAATGCTGCGGCGGACTTCACGCAGCGCGTCACCCCGGACGGCCTCAAGATCGACCCGTCGACGGCGTCCGTGGACACCTCGTCGTTGGCCAGCACCTACGACACTTCCACGGCGGGCCGGATCAGCCTCGACAACGAGGTGACATTCAAGCGGGGTAACACCACGCAGGACGACCTGCCGTACACCACTCTCAAGTGGGGCGTGACCGGCTACCTCATCGTCCGCCGCGGCATCGACTACGCCACCGCCTGGACCGTCGGCCAGAAGGTGGAGGTGTACCCCACGACCTGCGGCGAACCGAAGAACTCCCCTCCGGCCGCCAACGAGGTCATGAAGTTCGCCTCACCGATGATGGTGTCGACGCAGCCGGCGACCGCGGCCACGGTGGCCTGATGCCCGACATCACCGACATCCTCAAGAAGGCCAAGCGGCGCCAGAAGAGCGTCTTCCTGGCGCTCGCTGGCGACAAGCTGGCCGAGCTCGAGCGCCTGGAGAAGGAACTCTCGGCGCTCGGGGACGCCTGGGCGCCGGGGAGCCTCGCCGAGACCGACCCGCGCAAGAAGCTCGCGGAACAGGTCTCGGCTGTTCGCCAGGCCGTCCGGGACTCCGAAACCGAGTTCCGGTTTGAGGCGCTCGGCGACAGGGCGTGGTCGGACCTCGTGGCCGCCCATCCACCCAGGGAGAAGGGTCACGCCTTTGACCCGGAGTCCTTCGCCCCGGCCCTCATCGCCGCGTGTGCTGTCGATCCCGTCATGACCGCAGAGCAGGTCGCGGCGCTCTTCGACGTCCTCAACCATGCGCAGCGTGATGCGCTCTGGCAGGGGGCGTTCGACGTCAACACGGAGGCCACGGGCATCCCTTTCTCATTGGCCGCCTCCGGGATCCTGGACTCCCTCACCGGCGCGAAGTAGAGACGGCCCGCGCCTGGGGCGTGCCGCGCTCCGTGTTCCTTGGACGCATCATCGCTCCAGGCGAGCCGCTCTGGCTGGATGAGGACCGCGAGTGGGCTTTGGCCCTGGCCGAGGTCGAGCGGGACTCGTGCCCCGATTGCGGCCATCCGTGGTCTGAGGCGTCCGCTGCCGAGAGCGAGTACCAGTACGACGTAGCGCTGCTCCGATGTCACGCCTGCGCGACCGGCGCACGCGCGAGTCAGCAGTTCCAGGAAGCGAACGGCGACCCCAGAGGTCTGCACGTCAGCATCACGAGACGGGGGTAGAACGTGGCCACTCGTACCGTGAACGTCGTCCTGACCGGCACGGCCACGCCGTACATCAGCGCCACCCAGCAGGCGGCGCGGGCTACCCAGGCGGCATCTCGGCAGATCGAGACGTCGATGCGGGCGGCCACGAACTCGTCGTCGGCCGCACTCCAGAACATGGCGCGTACCGCGGAGGCGCAGGGGGCCCGTGCTGCGGCGAGCCTGAACCGCACGGCATCGGTGACCGAGTCGCAGATGCGGCGTGTCGGCACGAGCGGCGCGGCTTCCCTGAACCAGGTGGGTGCGGGTGCCGCTCGGGCTGCTACAGACGTGGCGTCTGTAGGGTCCGCTGCCGCTGCTGCTGCGGCTACTACCGCCCGGCAGTTCACCGGCGCCGGCGGGGCGGTAACGCGAGTCTCGGCTGCAGCGCGCGCGGCGTCTGCTGCTGATGCTGGGCGGCTGGCTTCTGCATGGTCGTCCGCGGCTGCGGCTATCGGCGGCGGCATGCGTTTCGCGGCGACCACTGTCGGCACCAGCATGATGGAGATCGCCAACACGTCCACGAAGTCTCTCAAGGCGGCACAGGCGGCATCGCTCGGGCTGGTGGCAGTCTTCGGGTTGGCCGCTGCCGCTGCCGCACGCTTCGACAAGGCAATGTCGGAGGTCCGCGCCGTAACCGGCGGCTCGGCCGATGACATGAAGGCGCTGTCGACGGCCGCGCTCGAGGCCGGCCGGGCCACGGTGTATTCGGCCACCCAGGCCGCGAACGCGGAGGCGGAGCTGGCTCGCGCCGGCATCTCGACCGCGGACATCATTGGCGGCGCCCTGAAGGGATCCCTCGACCTCGCAGCCTCCGGGCAGCTGGAGCTCGGCGAGTCCGCGATCATCTCCGCCCAGGCCATGAACGCTTTCAAGCTGAAGGGCTCTGACGTCGGTCACATCGCTGACGTCATCTCCGCCGGCGCGGGCAAGAGTGCCACGAACGTGCACCACATGGGCATGGCCTTCCGCCAGGCCGCGCTCCTGTCCTCGCAGACGGGCCTGTCCCTGGAGCAGACTGTCGGCACCTTGTCGATGTTCGCGCAGAACGCTCTGACCGGCTCGGATGCGGGCACATCCCTCAAGGTCATGCTGCAGCGCCTGGTTCCGCAATCCAAAGAGGCCAAGGCCGCAATGGATGCGATCGGGTTCTCCGCCTACGACGCCTCAGGGAACTTCATCGGCCTGTCGGCGCTTGCGGACGTCATGAAATCGAGTTTCTCGAAGCTCACGCCGGAGGCCCGCAACGCCGCCATGGCAACGATCTTCGGCAGCGATGCCGTGCGGGCCGCGACGATCCTCTACAAGGCCGGCGCCGAGGGAGTCGATCAGTGGGTCTCTGCCGTCAACGACACCGGGTACGCCACCCGCGTGGCCGCCACGATGACCGACAACCTGTCCGGGGACCTGGAGCGCCTCAAGGGAGCCCTCGAGACAGCCCTGATCAGCTCGGGATCCTCCGGGAACAAGGTTCTGCGTGAGATGGCACAGGCTCTCTCCGGGGTCGTGAACTGGTACAACCAGCTGTCCCCGTCGGTGCAGTCCAACGTCACGATCCTCGCTGGTCTCATCGGCATCCTGGGGCTCGTCGGCTCCAGCTTGCTGTTGATGCTGCCGCGCATCATGGCAGTGAGAACCGAGCTGGTCGCCCTCGGTGTCACGGCCGCCCGAGTCCGCGGGGCCATGATGGGCTTGGGTGGCCTGACGGTCATCCTTGCCACTCTCGGCGCCATCGCTGTCGGCATCGGCAAGCTGACCGAACGGTTCCGAGCGGCGCCGCCCGAGGTCAACCGGCTGGCCGAATCTCTGGTCGACTTTGCCCAGCAGGGCAAAGTGTCTGGGGAGATGGCTCGCATTTTCGGCAAGGACCTCGACAAGGTCGGCGAGGCGGCCGCCCGCATCGCCCATCCGGATGCTCTCGACCGGATGGAAGATTTCTTCTCCACCTTCGACCCGAACGCGGACGCGGGCCCAAGTCTGGAAGCGGCTCGCGAGAAGATCAAGAGTCTTGACGAGGCTCTGGCTGGACTCGTCTCCGGCGGTGCGACCGAGGAAGCGGCAGCGAACTTCGAGCGGCTGGCCGCGGAGGCGGAGAAGCATGGCACATCGTCCGAGAAGCTGCTGAGCATCCTGCCCCGCTACGACAGCGCCCTGGCCGCGACGTCCACTCAGAGCAAGCTGGCCGCGGGCTCACAGAAAGAGCTGGGCGACTCGGCAGAGATGACGGCCGACCAGATCGCAGACACGCGCAGTGCGGCCGACAAGCTCAAGGACTCTTTGGCCGGCCTGAACGGGGTGGCGATCTCCGCAGCCGAGAAGGAGATTTCCTTCCGGGCAAGCCTCCAGGACCTCTCCGATACGGTGAAAGAGTCAGGTCACTCGCTCGACGTCACATCGGAAAGCGGGCGGAAGGTCAAGAGCTCATTCCTGGACGCCGCCCAGGCGGCTATGGCGCACGCCCAGGCGATCTCCGAGCAGACGGGCTCGGTCGAGAAGGGTAACGCGGCCCTCGAGCAGGACATCGCCGTACTGAAACGACAGATGCTCGCCGCGGGATTCTCCACCAAGGCCGTCGAGGAACTTATCGGCGCCTACGCCCAGGTACCCACGCAGGTCGTCACCGACATCAAGGCCGAAACCGACAAGGCCGTCAGCGACTTGCAGCGGGTACAGGGCGAGATCCTCAAGACCAACGGCAAGCAGATCACGATCGACGCCCTTACCGCGCAGGCAGAAAAGAACCTGCGCGACCTCGGCTTCAACGTGGTCCGTCTGCCTGACGGACACGTCACCGTCTCCATTCCCACCGGTCCGCCGTCTGCGGCCATCGACACCATTCAGGGTCGCATCAACAACATGAGCGGCACGCAGATCGGAGTCGGCGTCTATCTGCGCGCCACTGCATCCGACCGGGACGCCAACGGCGTCCCCGACCTCATCCAGGCACAGCGTCGCGACGGTGGTCTGATCGGGTACGCCAGCGGCGGGCCGATCCGCGGCTACCCGACGGGCGGTTCTGTTCGCGGTCCCGGATCCGGGACCTCCGACAGCATCCTCGCCCGCGTCAGCAACGGCGAGTACGTCATCAAGGCCGCCTCGGTCCGTCAGTACGGCGTGCCGTTCCTGAACGAGCTGAACTCGGGACGACTTCAGGCCGCGGGCTACGCCGCCCGGCCTGCGGCCCGGTTCGGGTCAGGTGGATCCGGAGGCCAGCCCGTCCAGCAGATCACCAAGCACTACACGATCGTCATGAACGGCTCGAAGCAGTCCTCCGCGGAGCAGGCAGCGGAGATACAGCGACACCTGCAATTCGTGGGCTGAGAGAGGCGGGTGACGCTCGTGCCGTACATTCCCGGCGCTTCATTGGGAGGTCGCAGGGCGGACCTCGGATCCGTCACGCTGGGCGCAGTAGATGCGGCTGGCGTCGCCTGGCATCTCCAGGGCCTCGACGGTTGGGACGGGTCGGACCTCAGCGCCGGGTACCAGCCACGGGAGGCGGACCATGGTGCGTGGGCCGCGCCTGTCTACCTTCGACAGCGTCCCGTCACGATCACCGGAAAGATCGAGGCTTCCGGCGTGACGGCCCTGGATGCCGCGATCGAGCAGCTGATCGCAGCGTCTTCCTTCGCCGACACGACGCTGACGGTATACGAGAGCATTCCAAAGCAGGCGACCGTCCGCCGATCCGGGCCCCCGCTGATCAAGCCGATCACTGACCGGATAGCCGAGTACTCCGTTCTCGTTACGGCCGCCGACCCACGCCGGTACAGCACAGACCTGCAGGCCCAGTCCGCCGGCCTGCCGTCGGTGACAGGCGGTGTGACTCTGCCGCTCACAATGCCGCTCACCATCACGGCGGGCACATCATCCGGACAGATCTCCCTGTCGAACGCGGGCTCAATGAGCACCCGCCCGACCTTCACGATCGACGGCCCCGTCGCCGACCCGGTGATCGTGGTCCAGTATCCCGATTCCACGGTCGTCCAGCTCGCCTTCTCGGACACGCTCGGCGCCGGCGACCAGCTCGTCATCGACACGGCGGCTCGCTCTGTGGTCCTCAACGGAAGTGTGTCCCGCCGCGGCTATCTGTCGGTCGCGAGGTGGCCGGTTATCCCGCCGACCTCGACTGTCACCGTCCAGTGGACGGCTTCCTCGTATGACTCTGCCGCCCTGCTGACCGGCACTTGCCGCAGCGCCTGGATGTAAGGAGAGCGCATCGTGGCATCGACCGACCCCCTGTGGGTCCCTGGGGTCTCTTACGACGAGGGCGAGCTGCGGAAGATGGACTCCGTGCTCGTCATGTCAGACGGCACCGCAGAGGGCTCCCGAGGCGGCATCCGTCCTGGCGATACAGGCCTTACCGTCAGCCTGGCGGGTACGACCGTCAACGTCTCGGCTGGCCCGGCCTGGGTGCCTCGCGCCAGCCAGGGCGCGTACCGGGTGAGGATGGCGGCGACCAGTCCGGGAACTCTGAGTGCGGCCAACGCGACGTTTTCGCGCATCGACTTGGTCTACCTGCGCGTCTGGGATCACTCGGTCGACGCGTCCGGCCTCTACAAGGCGGACACGGTCTACCTGGCGGGTACGGCGTCAGGGTCTCCGGTCGCGCCGACTCCGGGCGGTACCGAGATCTACATTCCGCTGGCGACGATCACCGTGCCGTCTACGGGCGGTGGCGGCACAGGTGCGGCGACAGTGTCGAGCGCGGTCCGGCAGCTCACTGTCGCGCCGGGCGGAATCCTGCCCGTCTCCTCGGCGGCCGACATTGCAATCACCGGCAAGTACACGGGCCAGGTCCGCCACAACTCCACCCGGTCCGGGGTCGGCGGCCAGCTCGAGACGTGGAACGGGTCGGCGTGGGCGGCGCCCGGGGACTGGGTGACGTACACGCCGACGTGGACGGCCAGCACGACTCCTCCGTCGCTGGGCAACGGCTTGCTCAAGGGGCGCTATTCGCTGGTCGGCAAGCACTGCACGATCCAGGTCTTCATGAAGATCGGGTCGACGACGACGCAGGGAACCGGCACTTGGGCCTGGGCCTTGCCGTTCAACCAGGCCTCCGCCGTCGACACCAACGAGGGCTTCGCGGGCGGCGCCTACCTGTCGACCGGGTCCGGGTACGCCGGCCTGCCCTTCTGCCAGTCAAATGCCGGGTTCGCCAACAAGATCGTCATCCTGGTGGCGTCGTCGCCGGGCGTACTCCTAGGCCCCGGCAATCCCGGCACCTGGGCGACCGGCAACAATCTCTCCGCGACCATGACCTACGAGATCGCGTGACCACCCTCGAGCTCGCCTGGTACGGCTGCAACCTGCGGACCGGCGTCATCGCCGAGGAGCTGCCGTCTCTGACACCGTCCGGGACGATCGGCCGCAAGCTCGGTGCGGTTACCTCGGCGACCTTCGCTCTCGACCTGGCTGGCGCACCAGCGGAGTGGGAGGCCGCTACCGACGAGGGGCGAACCATGCTCGTCGGCGTCGACACCGCTACGGACACCCCCCTGTGGGCGGGCATCGTCCTCAACCGGATCGGCGGCTCCGACCAGCAGGTACAGCTCGCCGCGGCCAGCCCCGAGGCGTACCTAGACCGACGCTACCCCGGCGACTACGTGATCGAGGGCGCCGACCAGACCGACGTCATGACGGCCCTGGCCACCGCCGCCCTCACCGACGGGCCGCCCCTCACCGTCGACGCCACCTCCACCGGCGTCGCCATCGACTACACGATGGCCGACAGCGACGACCGGACGATCCTGTCCGCGCTCCAGGAGATCTCCGGCATGTCCGGGGGCCCCGAGTGGACGATCGATGTCGTCTGGGCGGACGGCACACACCGGGCATTCGCCCTGGTCCTGCGGATCCGGCCCACGATCGGCGTCACCGCCATCAGCCCCGAGGCCGTGTTCGACTTTCCCGGCTGCGTCGCCTCGTACACGCTCGCCGAGTCCTACGAGAAGGGCCGCGGGGCAACCTCAGTCGTCGCCCGCGGCGACCAGTCCGACGGGGTCCGCGCGACCTCTGAACTGCACACCGCGGATGCGGCGATCGCCGACGGCTGGGCTTTGTGGGAGCACCGATACACGCCCGCGCAGGGCATCACCGACCCGGAGCAGCTCGACCGGCACGCCACCGAAGCGCTCGCTTTGATGACGACCGGCTCCCGGGCGTGGAGCCTCGAGGCCGTCGCCTCCGCAGCCCCTCGTCTGGGCGAGGCCTGGGGGCTCGGCGACACCATCCAACTCTCGGTCGCCCCCCGGGACGTGGTCGCGGGCACGGGTTCCCTCCGACACCCGGCAGGAATCGACGTCGTGGCCCGCGCCTACGCCTGGACCCTCGACCCAGCCGGAGACAAAGTCACGCCGATCCTGCTGGAGGACGAATGAGCGTCCGCACCGACCAGCTGCCACGCGATCCGAGTTTCCTCGCCGAGCAGGTAGCCAAGCTCCGACGCGACCTCGACGAACTCCGCGCGACCGCCGGCGACATGGCTGCCGCGGACTCCCTCCTCGCCCCCCACGACCTGGACCCGGCCCGCTGGCCCCAGACCGACCAAGCCGCCTGGACAGCCATCGCCCGCTCCAACAACCTGCGGTGGAAGTCCCAGCTGCGGGTCATCCTGGCGACCGCCGTGTCCGGGACCGCCGTGGGAGACATCCGGCTGACGATCGACGGCGCTCAATGGGGTCCGACCGTGGCCGCCGGCGACAGCTTGGACCACACGGAGGACCTGCCGGCCATCATCCCCATCGGCGGGCAGTGGCGACTGGACATCGAAGGCCAACGGACCTCGGGCACCGGGTCGGTGCACGCCCAGATCCAGCTGATCCGCGTCATCACCTAGGAGCACCGTGCGCACCCTGACCACGCTCATCGCCCACACGCCGGAGGAGCTGGCCGAGCGCCTGTCCCCGCTGGCGGCTGCGGAGTTCACGGGCGGCCGGGCCGGGCAGATCGCCCCCGCGCAGTCCGGGCAGCCGGCCGCCGTCGGCGAGCTGTGGCTGCTGGCCGTACCCCGCCCGTCCCGGGATCCCGGCGAGTGGCAGGTGTACGCGCTCACCAGCGAAGACGACATCCCCGGCTGGCCGTACAACCTCGACCACTACACGGGCGGCCTGCAGCACCCGCGCGACGTCGCCCAGGCCCTGCGCTGGGCCGGCCACGAAGTCGTCCTCCGCCACTACAACTCCTTCGCCGTGACCAGCGGCGACGAAGACATCCCCCTCACCTGACAACCGCCCAGGAGGCAACGTGTCCACCGGCGCGCAGTACTACCCAGGGGCGTCGACCGCCTACCTGTACAGCGGCACCTACAAGGGGCTCATGCAGGAGATCAACTGCTGCGTGACCCACACCACCGAGGGCACCAGCCTGCCCGACTACGACGGTGGCGCGTTGGCGCCCAACACCACGATCCTGCCGGACATCGGGAACAAGCGGATCAAGGTCTACTGCCACTTCCCCGCGGACATGTCCGCCCGAGCCCTCGTCGACAATCCCGACACCGAGGTCCGCACCAACCGCAACAACTGCCACCAGGTCGAGCTCGTCGGCAGCTGCGACCCGAACCGGAGCGTCAGCTGGAACAAGCTCCGCGCCGGCGTCGACTACATCTACTGGCCCGACGCCCCGGACTGGCTGCTCCGCGCCTACGCCCAGTACATCGCCTGGCTGTGGACCGAGCACGGCGTGCCCCTCGTCTCGACCACGCGGCCATGGCTGGCCTACCCCGGCAGCTACGGGAACAGCAAGGCCCGCATGACGCTCGACGAATGGCACAACTTCACGGGCCACTGCGGGCACATGCACGTCCCCGACGGCAACGACCACGGCGACCCCGGCAACACGCGGATGGACCTGGTCATCGCATACGCCAAGGAGATCGTCTCCGGCAAGCCGACCATGCCGGTCGATCCGCCCGCGACCCCGCCCACCCCTCCTCCGCCGCCGGAGTACGTCCGGCCGCTGGCCTTCCGAATGATCGGAGTCTGACCATGACCACCCCCGCCCCCATTCCGCGCCCCGCCGGCGTCCTGCTCCTCAAGTCGGCGGGCGGCGGCCGCGGCTCGTCCAGCGGCGCCACCGACGCGACGATCTTCGCGATCTTCCCGAACGGGTTCATCCGCCGCGCCACCAAGGCCGAGCTCAGCCGATGGGACAACGTCACCATCGACTACACCGTCCCCGCCGGCCAGCAGTACGACGGCGACTGGCTCGACGTCGCCACCGTCGACAACGCCATCCGCAAGGCCTGAAGGGAACACCCATGAAGCTCTTCAATCGTGAACCGGCTCTCTGGCTGGGCCTCGTCGCCATCGCCGTCAAGCTCCTCGCAGCGTTCGGCCTCGACGTCTCCGCCGACCAGCAGGCCGTGATCAACGCTGTCGCCGCAGCCGTCGTCGGTCTCGCGCTTGCCGTCATGGCTCACGACGCCGTCGGCGCTGCCGTCCTCGGCTTCGCCCAGGCCGCCCTCGCCCTCGCGGTCGGCTTCGGCCTCGACTGGTCTGCCGAGCAGCAGGCCGTCGTCCTCGCCGCTGCGGCCGCCGTCGTCGCCATGTGGGACCGGACGCAGATCACCGCGCCCGTGCCGGCCGCCGCGGTCACCCGCCCGCTCACGGGCGTGTAGATGCGGTGCCGTGCGGTCCGGCGGATCCGACATCAGCTGGGCCGCCGCGGCCACTTCCTCCTCATCCTCGGCATCGGCAAGACCTGCTGGGGAGCCGGAATGATCGTGGACCCGCCCACGACGACCGGCCTGCAGCTCCTCACTCGCATCGCCCCGCTCCACTGCTGGGCCTGGCTATGGGTCATCGCGGGGCTGATCACAATCGTCTCGGCCTTCCTCAAGGTGGGCCGTGACCGCTTCGGATTCATCGCTGCATTGGCGCCGCCGGCCGTGTGGGCGATTGCTTACCTCTCCGCCGTCATCGGTGGGGAGTACTCGCGCGGCGCCTGGGTCGCCGTCTGGTACCTCACCTCTCACGTGGGGGTGATCATGTGGGCCGCGACGGTGCCCGAGCACTCAGTGCCCAAGCCTCCGCGCGCCCGGAGAGCTGAGGGCGGATGACAGGGGTCTGGGCAGCAGTGGTCACGGTGGCGGCCGCCGTGCTCACGTGCATTGGGGCGGTGTACACGGCGCGCTCCTCGAGGGCTGCTGCTGCAGCGACCGCCCGCGCGACAGAGGTAGCGGCCGTCGTCCAGAGCGAACCCGCCCAACGGGCAGCCGACCTACAGGCCTTCCGCGAGATCCGCGTCAAGCAGGCCGACGACCTGGCAGAGACCCGCGAGGAAGTCCGGTCGCTCCGGTCGCTCGTGAGGGCGTTCGTCTTCTACGTCGGCGACCTCACGACCCAGATGCGGCAGGCCGGCATCGAACCCCCGGCGCCACCGGACCGGATCAACGAGTACAACCGAACTGGAGTCTGATCCGCCCCCGCCCTCCTGGGCGGGGGCTTTCGTCATGCCCGCCGACCCCGAACCCAGTCGGGTTGGTGCGGACTGTCCAAGGGGCCACCGGTCAAGTCCACTTCTCCGCTCAAGATTGCGAGTCCGATCGCGTGCGGAAGTGACCTTGCGCCGAGCCGCTTTTTTGCGGCGGCCACGACTTGGAGCACCTGTTTGCGCCCGATGCCGTGCTCCTTGCCGGCCTCCTCATAGGTGAATCCAAGGGCGACCTTGGTCAGGATTGCAGCCTGCCTCAAGTCGAGCAGCTCTTCAGTCGTCATGAGTCGAGCATGCGCCAGGGGCTGGACGCCTGTCACGAGACCCGCATTTTTGCGGGACCCCCCAACCAACAGAGTGAAGTTGACCGGCGATAAGATGCCGTATGCGGGCCCGCTCCTTCGTGGAGTGGGCCCGTCCCCTCTGTGCGGGGTCAGTGCGAGATGCAGAAGCAGAACGAGCCGTGGCACATGTAGCAGCTCGGGCGCCCGACGCAGCGACAAGACTAGAGACAGAACACCGGCTCGTTGTGCTCCTGGACGGCTGCCTCGTCTGACTCGTCGTAGTCCTGGCGGCAGGTGTCGCATTTCGTCATGGGGCGAGTGTGTCAGAGCGAGCCCCGGCGATGGCGGCCTGTTCATCAATCGGTCGGTTGATGAATCAGGTTGAGTGGCCGACCCGAACCGACCTGTCCAGCATGGCTGTTGTTCAGAAACTCGTTCATCTATCTGCTAGCGTTCAGATTGAAGGTGAACCGTTTGATGAACGAAGGGACCTTGAATGGCTCTAGTCGGGCTCGTCCGAGTCAGCATGGACAAGCAGAACACCCAACGACAGCACGACGCTCTCGGCCCCATCTGCCTCAAGGTCTTCGAAGAGAAGATGAGCGGCAAGCTGCGCACCGAAGAGCGGCCCGGCCTCATGGCCGCAATCGAGTACGTGCGCGAAGGGGACATGCTCTGCGTACAGGAAGTCGACCGTCTCGGCCGCAACCTCCTCGAGGGACTCATCGTCCTGAACGACCTCTTCGAGCGCGGCATCGCCGTGAAGGTGCTCGAAGGAATCGCGGCCGGCGAGCACACTGAACGCTCTCTGATCCTGGACCTGGCCCTCGCGCTTGCCGAAGACCGTCGACGCGACATCGTGCGCAAGACGAACAACGGTCTTGAGTCTGCCCGCAAGCTCGGCCGCGTCGGCGGCCGGAAGCCGGTGATGACGGAAGCCCTGACGATCCAGGCCGCCGCCTTGCGTGAGCGAGGCTTCACGATCCGCCAGATCCAGCCGCACCTCCGCATCGCCGAGGGCAAGAGCAAGGGCAAGAACCCCAGCGTCGGCGCCATCTCCCAGGCCCTCCGCGCCCACGATGCTCAATACTCGGAGGTGGCGTCGTGACTACCGGGGAGCCGGAGCCGGACAAGGCCTGCCGCAAGTGCGGAATCACGAAGCCGGCCTCCGACTTCTATATGCATCAGGGCCGCCGGCATCCGCGCTGCAAGGCCTGCCTGAGCGAGTACTACCGCGACCGATACAAGCAGGCCAACGGCAAGGACAAGGTCTTCGAGCAGAGCTTGAAGCGGCTCTACGGCATCACACTCGGCGACTACAACCGCATGGCGGCGGAGCAGGGAAACCTGTGCGCGCTCTGCGGGGACGCGCCGGACACCGAGCGACGTATGCATGTGGACCACGATCACGCCACGGGCAAGATCCGCGCCCTGCTGTGCCACCACTGCAACCTGCTTCTCGGGAACGCGAAGGACTCTCCGCATCGACTGCGCCAGGCCATCGCCTACCTCGAACTGCACCACCCCGCCTACACTCTCGCCGCCGGACTCGCCGAGCGGCTCCAGCCCCAGGAGGGCCAGTGACCAGCACAGCCGTAGACCGCGCCGTCTCCATCCTTCGCACTGTCGGCCTGACCCCGCTGGCCGCAGGCGAGGCGCGCGGGTTCAAGGCGAGCGGCTTCACCGTCGAGCCCGGCCCGGAGGAGAACTCAGTCCGCATCACCGGCATCGCCAAGTTCGCCGGCCAGGACAAGTACGACGAGTGGAACGAGGCCAGGATCATCGCGCAGAAAGCGGTGGACGTCCTCGAGCGCCAGGGCGCCGGCTGGGGCGAGCTGGATGGACACGAGCCGAACTGGGTCGTCGACGTCTTCCTGCCCAGCGAGTAGTCGCAGAACGTTATGCGCTGGGTCGGGCTGAACTACTACTCGCGGCCGGCCTGGTAGATCGACTGGTAGCAGTAGTAGTTCGGTCCGGTTATCCGGCGCCGAACCGAACAACTCCGCCACACTGAAGCCCCCCGAGGAGGAACCGTGCCGCTGCTCGACCGCTTGCCCCTGTCCGTCCCGGTTGCCCGTGCCGTGTTGCCCAGCGTGGAGCAAGATCCGATGCTGCACGCTGGAGTAGCGCTGATGCTGCTGGTCGGCCTCCGGCCGGGCGAGGTCAGCCGGCTCACCGTCGCCGACTACGAGCCGGGCCCAGAGCCGCACATCACGGTGGACGGCAACCGTCACATCCGCATTGCCCCATCGGCTGCCGCTTCCCTCGACGCCTATCTCGGCGGACAGGACACGGAACCCGACGAGCCGCTGCTGTTCGGCTTCCACCGCCAACACGGCGACATGATGCGCCGTGTCTTCACTGAGAAGACGGAGCAGGCCCGCCTGCATGTCAGCATGCACGACCTGCGGAAGGTCGCGATGCGGGCAGCGCTAGAGGACGGGGCGCCCGTGGCGCACATCGACGCGTACTTCGGCACGGACAAGACCGGGCAGTTGACCACAGGCGACGTGACGCCCGGATTCGACGCGGCGATGGCCCGCACCCTCGAGGCCGCGTTCGGAACCTGACCGCCGTGCCGCACTGGAGCCATGCGAAGGAGGCGTCGTTGAAGGTCATCGTCGACGGCACGTGGGAGCTTGACCTGACGGCGCCGCCCCGCGTCGGCGAGATCATCGCCAGTGGCGAGAAGGTCGCACGCGTCGTCGAGGTCGTCTGGTTCATGCCGGACGAGTTCGACGACGAAGTTCGGGTGCACGTCCAGCTGGAGGGCAGCTGACGGCCGCCGGCGCCGCGACCACCGCAAAATGCCCGCCCCGTCCTGCCCGGGGGCGGGCTTCTTCATACCCGGAATCTTGCTCTGTCATATGCCTACGGGGCGCCTGCGTCATCGAGTAGAGCCAGCATCTCCAGGACCGTCCGCGCCCCCTCGCCGCCCGGCCGACCCACCGCCGGGATGCGCGCACGCGCCGGCCGGGTGACCCTGAAGGAGATCCCGACCCCTCACATGCAAGGGATAGCCATGATCAAGAAGCTTCACGAGATGGGCCTTCGAAGCGAGCACGCGTACATGGCGGCTTTCGCGTCGATCGGTCTCTCCATCGCCACATGGGCGACGTCCCTCACCGCCGAGCCTGGTGCCGGCCTCGATCGCGCTGACCGGTGGGGCATCTTCATCGGGGAATGGGCCCCCACGTTCTTTGGGCTCGGCCTGGCCTTGTCTCACTACGAGCAGTCGGAAGGCACTCTCCTCGCCAGCGTCAGGGAAATCCGCGAGGACCGCGAAGCCATGTGAACGCAGCCCGCTGCCGGTGCCTCGCGGGCCCACTGGGCGCGTCGGAACGCCCGCCCCTGGTGACGCTCGGGGCGGGCGTTTCGTTTTCGTTTTCCTGAATCTTGCTCTGTCATATGCCTACCGGCCCGCCCACCTGCGTGCATATGGTGTGGCTCCGGACCATCTCCGGGCCAAGCGCCCTCCCGGCTCCCCACGGGAGGGCTGCCGCGCGCCTACACCGCCGAGCGACGTCATTCCGGCATGCCTTCACTGGTCCACTGGCTTCTCTCCGAGCGCGGCCAGTTCGCTCACGGCCATGTGCTCGAAGCCCGGGGTGGCCTGTTCGGCGTACTTCTTGAACCACTCCCATGCGGACTGGCGGGTCATTCCGAGCGCTTGCCCGATCTCAACCCAGGAGTTTCCCTCGCGCCGGGCTTCACCTGTGATCCACCCGCGGGACTCGGTCATGGATTCTGCGAGGAGGCGCACGGCAGTGAGTGCCTCCAGGGCGGTCACGGGGCCGTGGCGGTTGTCGTCGTACTGCTTGATGTAGCTGCCGATGATGGACACGAGGGCGTCCATGCTGAAGCCGGTCTGTTCAGGGTGGTCGATGTAGTCGGCGAGGTGGGTCCTGGCTCCGTCATCCATGCCTGTAAGGCTAGCCTGACAGGCGGCTGTCAGGCTAGCCTTACGGACATGTCATTGGTGACCTGGCACCGGCCCGACTTCAAAGGCCGTGAAGACGAACTGATCAACCAAAACGCGATTGCCGAGCTGGCCCGTGTCACGCGTGGTGGTGTGTCCAACTGGACTGTGCGAGAAGCCACGTTCCCCCTGGTCGTTGCCGTTCAAGGCACTCACAATCGGGCTCCTCGCCTCTACGTCCAAGCCGAGGTGGAGGCGTGGCTGGCCGACCGCGCATCCCGCCCGAGGGCCCCGCGTCGGCCTCGCACTCCGTCCCGGCCCCGCCGAGAACTCCTCGCTGAGCGAGCGGGACGAGCCTCACGCCGGATCGCCGAGGAAGAGCAGCGCATGGCGACTCTCTACGTGGAGCTCGGCAAGGCCGCCGAACGCCTGAAGCGAGCCCAGGATGAGCTGACGTCAATCAAGGCTGAGACCGAGGCGACGCCGAAGCCGTAGACCACCCACGGGAGGGCTGCCGCGCGCCGGCGGCATCCCGGGATTCGCCCCCGAGCCTCACCCGGCGGTGGCATAGTGGCTCACGCGGGACGCCGTAGTTTGTTCCTCTCAGGGCGGCGCACCGCACATGGCGGCATGTCTTCGAGGATGCATGTCACCGCCATCGCTCCCCGCGCATGCGGGGATGAGAAAGGCCCCCAGCCTCAGGCTGGGGGCCTTTCTCCGTTGCCGGGCTACCGCCTTGCCGCCCTGCCGCGGCGGCATTCGGGGCATCGGCAGCCATGCATCCGGTAGGCAGATTCCGAGCCGTGCAGCAGGTCAGGGTTGCGGCCCTCCATCAGCGCCTCGTCCAGCTCCGCCTGGAACCACGGGTTGATACGGGCGAAAGCGTGGAGCTGGGCCGGAAAGATCCGCAGCGTCTGGCAGACCTGCCCGAGCGGCCGGCCCTTGCGGAGTTCCCGCAGCACTGCCTCCCGCAGAACTCTCGGGAAGAGGGCCCGCGAGATCGCATGGCGCCGTTTGCGGTCGGGTCGGAGCCGCTTCCGTCGGCAGTCCTCGCATCGGCTGTACTGCGTGCGGGTGTACCGGGGGCAGTCGTGGCACTCCCGTAACGGGATCTCTGGGGTGCTGTCGGCAGTCACGCGCTGACCTTGTCGCTGCGGTGCCCCTGACCGGGCCGGTTCTTGATGGCCTCTTCGACCTGGCGGGCGCTGTACAGGTGCTGCGGCCGGTTCGACTCCGGGTGGGGGCGGGTCGTGACCGCCTCGACGCCCCAGCGGGCGAGCGTCTTGCGGGCCGTGGCTGACGGCTTCTGGCCCTTGTAGCCGAGCCGGGAAGCCACTTCGTTGATGTCGATGAGCTCGCGCTCCTCAAGGATCGCCATCAGATCGACGGACTCGACGATGGCGGTCAGATCGAGGTCGCCGTACTCGTCGGCGGGGTAGCCGTCGAAGTTCTTGTCCTCATCGTTGTAGGGGCCGATGAACTCCAAGCCGTTGACGTACACGCCGGGCGGCAGCGCTTCCTGGATGGCTACGAGGTAGGCGGTCTCGACCTCGTCGAGGTCGTAGTCGTCCGGGTAGTCGCCGGCTGCGGTGCGGACGGTGCTGGCGGCGCTGAGCTCGTGGCCCTGAACGTTGTACCAGCTGCCGTAGCCGGTGGTGACGGCCATGATGGACTCCTTCGGGTCTGTTGGATCAGATGGCCGCGACGGCCTGGCGGATGCCGGCGATGGCGCTCTGGAAGACCTCGCGGGGCGTGGCCTCGCGGGACTCGCTGAATCCCATGTGGGCGTGGAACTTGCCGTCGGTGACGTCGAACCACAGCTTGTCGATGCTGGTGGCGAGCTTGTAGCCCTGCGAGTTGGAGATCAGCTCGCCCTGCCAGGTGGCACCCGAGATGTTGCCGGTGCCGTAGTGGGACAGTTCCAGGCCGGCGAGGGTGGCCCAGTTGTTGAAGTAGACGCGGTCCATGTCGCCGCGCTGCCAGCGGCTGCCTCCGATGGCGGTAAGGGCCTCGGGGGTGAGGATGGCCTGCTTGGCCTTGCGGGCGAGGCGGCGGGCGCCGATGGTGATGCGGCGGGCGAGGGAGGTGGCGTCGATGGTCCACTTGCCGGCGGTCTTGGTGGCGGCGACGGCTCCGAGGCGGCACCAGGTGCGGATGGTGGCGACGGTGACGTGGGCTTCGGTGGCGGCGGTGGTGGTGTTCATCGGGTTCCCCTCCCTTTGCGATGACCCAACTTTGACATACGTATGTCGAAGTTGGCAAGGGGTGTAACCCATAAGAGTGAACGCCCGGTTGTCAGTGCGGGCAGATAGCCTGTTCGGACCACATCGGCTCTAGCTTGCGGGGATGCTGCTGGGCTGCAGGTGCACAAAATCCGCCCCACCGGATCAGCGCCCGGTGGGGCGGAGTGCTGTCAGGCCGCAGCCTCCCGGGCCGCCTTCTTCACGGCCATCTCGACCTCGTACCGGTTCTGCCCGGTCGCCGCGGCATGCTCGGTCACCGCGGCCTGGACCGTGTCGGCGGCGTCCCGCCACGCCTCCGCGCTGTACTCGCCGGCAAGCGCCGCCTCCCGGGCCGCATTGGCCGCACGCTGGAGCTGGATCAGTTCGTCAGAAGGTTCGATCGCCACGCCCGGATCCTAAGCCGCAGGTCTGACAGGCGCCTGGATCGCCGCAGCCCACTCCTCGAGGAGCTCCTCATACCGCGGCGACGCAGCCCCGCCCGCAGCAACCAGCGCCCGGATCTCCGCGTTGATCTCCGCGAGAGGGCGCACCCGGCCAGCAGCGGGAAGGGAGGGGGACATGTGTCCGATCTTACGAGTCGGCGCCCACAATCGGTACCGGCCGGCCGCGGCCCCACAGGACGTCCACGTGCTGGGCGAACCGGTCGTACAGGCCGTCGTCCTCGAGGCGCCGCAGATGGAACAACGGCGACTCATGCCCGAGGCCGTCGCCGATGTGAGGCGTGTACAGCAGCTGATCGTCGAAGATGAAGACGGACTGCGACAGGTGCGCGGGCGAGTCGCTGAACCGGGCCTCGACGCCCGGGGTGACCCCCATCTTCGCCAGCTGGTCCAGCGTGATCCGGATCCGAGTCGACACCGTCAGCGGGACGCCCTCCAGCTCCTCCCGCTGCCGGGTCATCTCCGCGTCCGGATCGCCGAGCAGGAAGCGGATCTCACAGCCGGCCGCAGCCTTGGCCTTCAGCCGGTCAGCGATGCGCGGATGGTCCTGCCACAGGAAGTACGACGTGTACCCGGACATCGTGATGCGCTTCTTCGCCCCGTCGAGGAGGCTGGCCCACACGCTCGTCGGGCAAAGGCTCCGGAACGGGTAGGTGGAGACGATCTCGCGATCATGCCCGAGCTTGATCGTCGACTTCACCGCCTGCGGCCACAAGGAATCCGCGCTCACACCCAGCACCTCAGCCACCCTCATCCGCGTATCGGCATGTGGCGCCCGCTCCCCGGACAGCCACCGGTCGACCGTCTTCCCAGCCACGCCGACTTTACGGGCCAGTAGAGACGGAGACATGCCGGCGTCAGCGACAGCCTCCCGAAGTGCGGTGTTCACGATCCCCCCTGCGGCATACGGGTGACGCGCTGGGAAGTGTCCCCAGGTGTCCGCGCTGGACACTTCAAGCGTCCCAAGTGTCCAGGCAGAGTACGGGACATGAGCCAGTCGCACACCGCAGACCTCCCCCCGATCGGGGACCTGTCCGAGCAGCAGATCCGTGGGGCCGCCTGCGTCCGCTGCGGGGTCCACCTCGACAACGCGACCGCGGTCGACCTCGGCGAACGTCGGGGGCGGCGGGCCGGCAGTCCGTTCCGTTGGTTCCCGCGCGCCTGCCCCCAGCACGGGGCGACCACCTAGACCCCCGCCTCTCCCGCAGCGGCGGCAGCGGGAGGGGCGGGTATCACCCGCGGGCGACGTGATGGGCTGGCGTTTGGCTGATTTGCGCCCACGAATCTGGGGCACACGACAGGTGTGTCCCGCCTGTAAGTCCTGGCCAGAGCTTGCGGATTGGTCACACATTCACACCCCGTGGGAACTCTGCGTGCGCATATATGCAGCAGACACCCTTCCCTGATCGGCATATGCCAGGCAGGATACGTATCGAGCGTGTGACCGAAACCGGCCATGCGCTCAGCGTTATGGCAGCAGGTCCCGCGCCGGGAGGCGTAGGGCTCGCGCAAGGCGGAGTATCTGGCTGAACTTCGGGTCGGTCTTGCCGGCCTCGGTCTTCTGCAGGGTTGTCCGGTCGATCCCGGCCAGCTCGGCGAGCTTCTCCTGTGTGAGGTCCGCCTGCAGGCGGGCGTCGCGGATCCGATTGCCCAGGTCGACGCGGGCTTGAAGGATCCATTGCGGTGTAGCGGGTTGCACCCACTGAACACTTAAACATCAAGATCGTTTTGTCTGCGGGATGCATCCCGCATTTTGTGATCAACGTCGATCGATCGACCGGCAGAAACGACGAGCCTGGTCGGTGAGCTCGAGCCCGTAGGTGGGCGATCGAGGCGCGGGTGCATCAACGCCTCCCCGGGCGGCGCCCCGCTTCGATCGCCCTCCCGTGGGGGAACTGGGAAACCGGTGGGAGTTGATCTTGCCTAACTACGACAGAACTAAAACTGAACTAGTACTGACTAGGGCACGTAGATGCAGGTCAGAGGGCCATCTCGCCGCGCCGACGCAGGTGGGGGAGTCCCTCGTTTAGTGGCGCTGAAGTGGTACGCCCACATGAGCGCCCCGGAGATCTTCCTGAGCTTCGTCGCGGCCAGGACCGACACCATACGCATCGGCCACGGGGTCGTTTGCATGCCCTTCGCCTTCAACCATCCGGTGCGGGTCGCCGAGCGGGCCGCGATGCTCGACCTGCTCTCCGGCGGGCGGGTCGACCTCGGCGCCGGGCGCGGCGGGACCGAGCAGGAGACCTCGCTGTGCGGGGTGGACCGGGAGCGCACCACGGCGGAGGTCGAGGAGGCGCTGCGGATCATCGGGAAGGCCTGGCAGGATGACGAGCTGGAGTACCACGGGGAGCTCATGGACATCGATCCGCACCCGATCCTGCCGAGGCCGGCCCAGACGCCGCACCCGCCGCTGTTCCTGGCGTGCAGCCGCGGCGAGACCCTGGTGCAGGCCGCCGAGCTGGGCGTGGGCGCGCTGGTGATGGGCTTCGCGGGGCCGGAGTCCATCGCGCGGATGCGCGCGGTCTACGACGCCGCGATCGCCGCCCGCGACGGCGCCCGCTTCGTGTCCACCGCGGTCAACGACCACTTCTCCGTGCTCTGCCCGACCATCGTGCTCGACGACCCGCAGGAGGCCCGCCGGATCGGCATCCGGGGGCAGCGGTTCTTCGCGCAGTCCATCGGCCACTGGTACGGCGGCGCGGGCATCCCGGACGAGGCGGTGGTCCCGGGAGCCGACGAGGAGGCGCGGATGCGCGAGGCGGCGGAGCAGGTGGTGGCCCGGCTGCACGAGCAGGAGATCCCGGTGCGGCCCACCTCCGCGGCCACCTTCAACGCCGACCACGCCTACGGGAGCGCGGACGAGGCGATCGCCTACGTCGAACAGCTCAGGGAGGCGGGGGCCGACGAGATCATGTGCCTGATCCAGATGGGGACCGTCCCGCAGGAGGCCTGTCTGGAGACCCTGCGCCAGTGGGGCGAGAAGGTCATCCCGCACTTCGCGAACGAGCACGGCCGGAACGCGTAGGGGCGGCCGCCGTGACCGATGCCGACGAAGGGTCGCGGCTCGATCCCGCCGCCCGGCCCTACGCCGACGCCCTGGCCGCCTTCTTCCCCGACCTCGGCGGGGCCGTCACCACCGCCGACGAGGCCCGCCGGATCCTGGCCGCCGCGCCGGGCTCCGCCGGGCCCGTGCCGGTCGTCGGCGCCGTGGAGGACCGTGAGGTCCCCGGACCCGAGGGGGCGCCGCCGGTCCCCGTACGCGTCTACTACCCGGACCCCCTGCTCCGGCCGGGACCCCGGCCGACCGTGGTGTTCTGCCACGGCGGGGGCTGGGTGCTGTGCGACCTCGACACCCACGACGCCACCGTCCGGGCGCTCTGCCGGACCTCCGGGGCCGTCTTCGTCTCCGTCGGCTACCGGCGGGCCCCCGAGGCGCGCTTCCCCGCCGCCGTCCACGACGCGTACGCGGTCCTGCGCTGGGCCGGTGCGCACGTCGCGGAGCTGGGCGGGGACCCGGCCGCCCTGGCGGTGGCCGGGGACAGTGCCGGCGGGAACCTCGCGGCCGCCTCTCTGCTGCTGGCCCGCGAGCACGGGGGTCCGGCCGTCGCGCTCCAGGTGCTGATCTATCCCTGCCTGGACGCCGCGCAGGACACGGAGTCCTACCGGACCGACGCGCGGGGCTGCTTACTGACCGCGGCGCACATGCGCTGGTTCTGGGAGCAGTACCTGGGACCCGGCGGGGACGGCGGCGATCCGCTGGCCTCCCCGCTCGCCGCGGACCCGCGCGGGCTGCCGCCGGCACACGTGCTGGTCGCCGGGTGCGATCCGCTGCGGGACGAGGGGGAGGCGTACCACCGCCGGCTGGTCGGAGCCGGTGTCCCTTCGGTCCTCGACGTCCGTCCGGGAATGTTCCACGGGTTCCTCGCGCTGGCCGCCGTACTGCCCCAGGCCCGGCAGGCCATGGAGGGACTGGGCGGAGCCATCGATTCCATGGGTAAGAACGGGAAGACTTCCGGTGAAACTGGGGGTGACGCAGGATAATTTCCCGCATCTGCTCTTGAGCGGGAGAGCCTCGCGTGTAACCCTGTCCTGACGTGAGGTTCTCCTGTGGAGGAAGTGACATGACGGAAACTCTTGTGCCGGGTATCGGCGGGGCCGTGATAACCGCCGGTGCGCGGGTGGTAGACCACCCTGCGTGGCCCGAGCTCAAGGCCGCCGTGGAGGAGATCCGGCCCTGGCAGTCGGCCGACGGCTCCATCGACTTCGAGGCCGAGGGGGCGCCGGACCGCGCCACCGTCGCGGTCGCGGTCGAGCGCGTGGTCTCGGCCGTGGAGGCGCTGTCGCCGCTGCTGCCGCACGGGGGCGCGTACCACCGTGCTCTCATCGCGGACCTGCGCAAGTGGGCCGACGGCGGCTTCGGCGTACCGGACTTCCTCGACTCCCTGCTGGCCTTCCACCCGGCGGCCGACCGCGCCGACGGCCTCCAGCACCTCGTCGTCTTCCCGATGTACACCCAGAACGGCAACCCGGACCGCAACTTCGAAGCCGTCGTGCTGAAGATGGTGTGGCCCGAGTGGCTCTCCGAGCTGGAGCGCACCCGGTACGACAACCCGCTCTTCCTCGGCATCACCTTCGAGGACTTCACTCCGGGCTACGACACCCACTCCGCGGTGCTCTTCCCGGAGACCATCGCGGTCCGCGAGGCTCCCGAGCGCTTCACCTGGGGCGGGATCTTCTGCGACCGCGAGGCCGCCCGCTACCGCAAGGTCACCGCTGCCGCCGTGGAGACGCTCGGCATCGAGCTCCCCGAGGACATCGCCGCCATGGTCGAGGACCAGGGACGCTGCGAGAAGGCCTTCGTCCTGTGGGACATGGTCCACGACCGCACCCACAGCCACGGCGACCTGCCGTTCGACCCCTTCATGATCAAGCAGCGCCAGCCGTTCTGGATGTACGGCCTCGAAGAGCTGCGCTGCGACCTCACCGCCTTCAAGGAGGCCGTGAAGCTGGAGTCCGAGGGCAACGAGCACGGCCGTGACGTGCAGTACGCCGTCCTCTTCGACCGAATGTTCCGCTTCCCCGTCTCCGGGGACCGCAACCGCAACTACGACGGCCTCGGCGGCCAGCTCCTCTTCGCGTACCTCCACAAGCACGACGTCGTGCGCTGGACGGACAACAAGCTGAAGATCGACTGGATGCGCGCCCCGCAGGTCACCAACCAGCTGTGCGCCGAGATCGAGGACCTCTACCGGGCCGGCATCGACCGCCCCAAGCTCGTCCACTGGTTCAAGGCCTACGACCTGGTCGCCGAGTACCTCGCGCCCCACCCGGGATCCCGCTGGGCCAAGGGCCCCGACGCCCTCGACCTCACCCAGCCGCCGCGCAAGCTCGTGGACGACGTGCTTCCGGACGAGTTTCCGCTCAGCATGTTCTATGAGGCCCTTGCCAAGAAGCTCAAGGGCGTGATCGCCTCCTGCAAGGGAATCACCGCAGGGGACGCGGCGCAGCGCGAGACCGCGCGGGCAGCCGCGTGAGCACTCGCACACAGGAGGCAGCACAGATGATCGGCTCCGGGAACGGCAACGGGAAGCTCAGTGGCGCGGTAGTGGCGGTGGCCGGGGCCGGCGGGCCCGCGGGCCGCGCCGTACTCGCCCGCCTCGCGGAGGCGGGCGCGGTGGTCGTCGCGTCCGACGCCGACGCCGCGCGCCTGGCGGAAGCCGTGGACGCGGCCCGCTACGCCCACGGGGGCGCCACCGTCACCGGTGACACCGTGGACCTGCTCGACCTCGCCGCCACCAAGGCCTGGGCCGAGCGCACGGAGAAGGACTTCGGCCGTCTCGACGGCATCGTGCACCTCGTCGGCGGCTGGCGCGGCAGCTCGTCCTTCACCGAGACCGACCTCGCGGACTGGGACTTCCTGGAGAAGCTCCTCATCCGCACCGTCCAGCACACCTCGCTCGCCTTCCACGACGGGCTGCTGCGCAGCGACCGCGGGCGCTACGTCCTGGTCAGCCAGTCCGGTGCGCACAAGCCGATCGCCACGAACGCGGCCTACAACGCGGGCAAGGCGGCAGCCGAGGCGTGGACGCTGGCGCTCGCCGACTCCTTCCGCAAGGCGGGGGGCGAGGACGGCCCGAACGCCGCGGCTGCGATCCTGGTCATCAAGGCACTGGTGCACGACGCGATGCGCGCCGAGCGCCCCACTGCGAAGTTCGCGGGCTTCACCGACGTCAAGGAACTGGCCGAGGCCATCGCCGGCGTCTGGGAGCGGCCCGCCATCGATGTGAACGGACAGCGTCTGTGGCTCACTCCGCAACCGTGAGGACGGCGACCGCGACCGGAGGGACCGACGCCCGTCGGCACCACGATCCGGCGGTACGGGGCTTCGCGAGCGACAACTACGCGGGCGTCCATCCCGAGATCCTGGAGGCGATCGCGCTGGCCAACGGCGGCCACCAGGTCGCCTACGGCGGGGACGAGTACACCGAGCACCTCCAGAAGGTCATCCGGAGCCACTTCGGTCCGTATTCCGAGGCCTTCCCGGTGTTCAACGGGACGGGCGCCAACGTCACCGCCCTCCAGGCGATGACCGACCGCTGGGGCGCCGTGGTGTGCGCCGAGACGGCGCACATCAACGTCGACGAGGGCGGCGCGCCCGAGCGGATGGCGGGCCTCAAGCTCCTCACCGTGCCCACGCCGGACGGCAAGCTCACCCCCGAGCTCATCGACCGGCAGGCCTGGGGCTGGGAGGACGAGCACCGGGCGATGCCCCAGGTCGTCTCGATCACCCAGAACACCGAGCTCGGCACGGTCTACACGCCCGAGGAGATCCGCGCGATCTGCGAGCACGCCCACGGCAAGGGCATGAAGGTCCACCTCGACGGGGCCCGGATAGCCAACGCCGCGGCCTCCCTCGACGTGCCGATGCGCACCTTCACGAACACGGTCGGCGTGGACGTGCTGTCCTACGGCGGCACCAAGAACGGCATGATGTTCGGCGAGGCCGTGGTGGTGCTCGACCCGGACGCGGTCCGACAGATGAAGCACATCCGCAAGATGTCGATGCAGCTGGCCTCCAAGATGCGGTTCGTGTCGGTCCAGCTGGAGGCCCTGCTCGCGAAGGACCTGTGGCTGCGCAACGCCCGGCACGCCAACGCGATGGCGCAGCGCCTGGCCGCCGGGGTCCGCGCGGCCGACGGGGTGGAGATCCTCTACCCGGTGCAGGCCAACGCCGTGTTCGCGCGGCTGCCGCACGACGTGTCGCGCCGGCTGCAGGAGCGGTACCGCTTCTACTTCTGGGACGAGATCGCCGGCGACGTGCGCTGGATGTGCGGTTTCGACACCCAGGAAGAGGACGTGGACGGCTTCCTCCAGGCACTCAAGGAAGAACTCGCACGCTAAATCGATAGCCATGCGAGCTCGCGCATAAATATGCTCCGGATCATGCAATTGATCCAGGAGCAGCCCGACCTTGCCGACTATCTCGCGGCGGACGACGTCGTGGACCACGGGCACCCCGTGGTCCACGAGACCGCCGACGCCCTGTGGGCCGCCACCCACGGGGACCCGTACGCCTACGCCGGAGCGGCCTTCGAGTTCGTCCGCGACACGATCGCGCACTCCGCCGACTCCGGCGACATGCGCGTCACCTGGCGCGCCTCCGACGTCCTGAGCACGCGCACCGGCATCTGTCACGCCAAGTCCCACGCGCTGGTGGCCCTGTTGCGGGCCCGGGGCGTCCCGGCCGGCTTCTGCTACCAGGTGCTCGCCGATGACGACGGCTCCGCACCGCTCGTGCACGGCCTGATCGCGCTGCGCCTGCCGGGCGGCGCGCACTGGTCCCGCCAGGACCCGCGCGGCAACAAGCCCGGCGTGGACGCCCGGTTCAGCCTCGGCCAGGAGCAACTGGCCTTCCCCGTACGCCCGGACATCGGCGAGGTCGACTACCCCGGGGTCCATGCCGCCCCGCATCCGGCCGTGGTGCGGGCCCTGCGGGAGTCCGCGGACCGGCCGGAGCTGTGGCGCAAGCTCCCGACGGCCCTGTAGCCGACGGGAGAACGGTGTCACCGCCGTGCTAGGGCCTGTGTGATGTCGTGATCATTCGGGAGCCTTCAGCAGGTCGTCGATCCAGATCATTGCGGCGCGGAGGTGGAGGCCGGCGAGGTAGCTC